>JAUZEM010000051.1 GCA_030839005.1 Actinomycetota bacterium
ACCTGTTGCTCATCGGTCCCTGGCACCACGAGAAGGAGCGGTCGAAGACGCACCAACGCGCGCCGACGGACTACGACGCGGACCACGTACTTCTGCGCACCGTTCGATGTGTGAACGGTGAGGTGCAGGTGACGCTCGACTGCGAGCCGGTATTCGACTACGGGCGCCTGTCGGCGCGGTGGTCCCACACAGACCACAACTACCGGCAGGCCGTCGCGTGCGCTCCTGACGTTCCGCTCGAGCTCACGCTCACGACCGATATGCGCATCGGCTTCGAAGGTGGGCGGGCAACGGCGCGCACCTTGTTGAAAGAGGGCGACACTCGGTTCGTCGCGCTCTCGTGGAGCGAGCACGAGCCGCCCTTCACGTTCGAGGACGCGTACCGCCGGCTCGTGTGGACTGCACATCACTGGCAGCACTGGCTCGCGCGGGGAAGGTTCCCCGATCATCCTTGGCGGACGCATCTCGAACGCAGCGCGCTCACGCTCAAGGGATTGACGTTCGCTCCCACCGGTGCGTTGGTCGCAGCGGCTACGACGTCGTTGCCCGAAACGCCGGGCGGCGAACGGAACTGGGACTACCGCTACACGTGGATCCGCGACTCGGCGTTCGCGCTATGGGGATTGCACACATTGGGCTTCGATTGGGAGGCGAACGACTTCTTCTGGTTCATCGCCGACGTGGCGGAGCGCGACACCGACCTACAGGTCGTGTACGGAGTCGGCGGCGAACGTCACCTCGACGAGCGCACGCTCGACCACTTGGGCGGCTACAACGGAGCCCGTCCGGTCCGCATCGGCAATGCCGCATATGCGCAACGACAGCACGACGTGTGGGGAACCGTTCTCGACTCCGTCTACATCCACACGCAGTCGCACGACCGCCTCGACGAACGCATTTGGCCAATGCTGAAGCGTCAAGTTGCATGCGCGCTCGAACACTGGCAGGAGCCGGACCGGGGTCTCTGGGAAGTGCGCGGCGAACCAAAGCACTTCACGTCTTCGAAGGTGATGTGCTGGGTTGCAGCCGACCGCGGCGCCAGGCTCGCGCGCATCCGCGACGAACCGGCGCTCGCGCAGTCCTGGCAGGCGGCGGCCGACGAGATGCACGCCGAGATCTGTGCTCGAGGCGTGAGGCAGGGGGTCTTCCGCCAGCACTACGACACCGATGCCCTCGACGCCTCGTTGCTGCTCCTCCCGATGGTCGGATTCCTCGCGGGAAACGACGCGCGTGTGAGGGCCACGGTGCTCGCGATCGCCGACGAGCTCACCGTCGACGGCCTGGTACTTCGCTATCGGGTCAAGATGACCGATGACGGGCTGACGGGTGAAGAAGGGACGTTCACGATCTGTTCGTTCTGGCTCGTCTCCGCGCTGTTCGAGATTGGTGAGCACGCATGGGCAAGGTCGCTCTGTGAGAAGCTGCTTTCGTTCGCCAGCCCGCTCGGCTTGTACGCCGAGCAGCTGGACCCACTCAACGGCCGGCACCTCGGGAACTTCCCCCAGGCGTTCACGCACCTCGCGCTGATCAACGCGGTGATGCACGTCATCTCCGGCGAGGAGGTGAGCGCCGCGGCGTCCGCCACGCCACCGCATTAGCCCATTGGCCCATTAGCCCATTAGCTCGTGCTCAGCCGACGAGCGTGAGCTCGTAGATCGCGCTGGAGTCGCTGAAGTAGACGGGTTGGCCGGGCCGGGTCTCGATCGAGAGCACGCCACTGGGATGGTCGTAGACGACGACGTCGTTCACGACCGCCGTGCGCGAGGAGTCGAGCGTCAGGCTGTGCAACCGGCCATTGTTGTACGTGCTGAACAACAGCCGGCCGTTGAGGCCGGCGCCCAGGCCGCAGTTCCAACAGAAGGCGGTGCCGGTGATGCCCATGGCGGCGTCGTAGAACTTCGCCGGCTGCCGGCGTGGGATGGGGCCACTCTGGTTGGTGTTCTGCGGAGGGTCAGGAGGCGTCGCACATGTGGCCTCGGGACCCCAGGAGTAGTTGCCGCCTTTGAGAATGCGATCGACCTCGTCATTGCAGTTGGGGCCGTTGTCGTTCAACCACAGGTTGCCGTTGCCCGGATCGAACGTGAAGCCGAACGAGTTGCGGATGCCGTAGGCCCACACGAAGCTGCCGGCGAAGGGGTTGTCGCTGGGGACGCCGCCGTCGGGCGTCATCCGCAGCACCTTGCCCGCAAGGTTGGTGTTGCCGTTGATCGTCTGCGCGTTGGCGGCATTCCCGTGTTCGCCGATCGCGACGTACAGGTTCCCGCCGGGTCCGAACTTGATGCGCCCGCCGTTGTGGTTGGCGTCGATGTTGGGGTCGTTCATGATGACCCGCTGCGACGTGCCGACCCCACGCGAGAGCGTGATCTTCAAGACCTGATTGCGTTCGCCTCCGACGTTGCGACTCGCGTAGGCGTACAGGAACGGGCTGGACGGATAGCCCGGATGCAACGCCAATCCGAGCAGACCCTGCTCGCCGCTCGTGATCACGTTGGTCACCGTCCACACGAGCGTGTCTTGGTTCGTTGCTAGGTCGCGCCGGTGGATCTCGCCGGTGAACCGCTCCGCGTACCAGATCTCGTGGTTGTTCGGATCGATCGTGAAGCCGGCCGGGAAATCGAGGCCGGTGATCACCGCCTTCGCATGCGGGAGGCCGTGACAGCCGGTCAGCGTCGTGGACACCACGAGAACCACGGCGAGCGAACCGAGAGTGCGCCGCAAGATGCCCACGGACGATCACGCCTCCCGTGTCGAGGTCGCGCAGGATCCCAGATCGCGCGCCGAAACGGCAACTCATACGAGGACAGGTCGGCGACACACTCCCGTTTTGCGTTTTATGGGTGTTCGCCCGACTTCGTCATGATCGCGGCGTAGAAGAACATGATTGAGTTTTATGCATTTTCCTTCAGTCGCGCCCTTGCGGTCACGACGACATAGCCATGCGCAAACGCTGGGTCCCGGTGGTGGGCCTGGCGGCACGTTCCCGGGTGGCCCTGGCCGTTGTTCAATCGGTGACGGCGCTGATGCTGGCGGCCTATGTCGCCTCGACGATCCTGCGGTCGCGCGGTTCCGCGAGCGTGTTGTTCGACACCTGGGTAGGCAACCTCGCCTATGCCGGCGCCACCGTGCTGTGCGGTTGGCGCGCCCTGGCCGAACGCCGTTGCCGTTGGGCATGGGCCGCGATAGCGCTCAGCCTGGCGTTTTTCACCGCGGGTTCGGTGTTGTGGACATCCACGATCCAGTTCTGGACGCCCGTCCCGTATCCGTCGCCCGCCGACGTCTGTTTCCTCGTCTTCTACCCGCTCGCCTACCTCGGGTTGGGCTTGCTGATCCGCGACCATCTCCCCAAGGGCACCCGCGCGGCCTGGTCGGACGGGCTCATCGCCGGCTTGGGCGTGGCGGCGGTCGGGGCCAGCATCGTCCTCGGACCGATCTCGCGCGCGTCGCAGGGGAACACCGCCTCAGTCCTCACCAACATCGCCTATCCCGTGGGCGACCTGCTCCTCGTAGCAATGCTCGTCGGCTTCCTCGCCGTCCGAGGACGCCGGCCCGGCAGCCTGTGGTGGTACCTCACCTTCGGCCTCGTCCTCTTCGCAGTCGCCGACAGCGTGTACGTGTGGCGTGTGACCTCGGGAACGTACGTCACCGGCACCCCGCTCGACGGGCTGTGGGCGGTGGCGGCGTTCGCGCTCGCCCTCGCGGCGTGGCACGGTCGGCCGGGCCCGGACCGCGACGGTCCTCCCGGCCAACCCATCGTGGTACCGGTGCTGTTCATGATCAGCTCTCTGGCCATCGTGGTGCTCGCCGAACGGTTCAACCTCCTGCCTGCCGCGGTGACGTTGGCGAGCGCGACCCTTGTCGCCGCGGTGGCCCGCGTGACGTCCGGCTACCGTCAACTGAGGGGCTTGGCCGATATCCGCCAACAGGCCCGCACCGATGAGCTCACGGGGCTGGCGAACCGCCGCGGCTTCTACGGAGGCCTGCAATCCGCGCTGAAGGCAGCTTCGAATGTCGGTGAGCTGGCGGTGCTGTTGGTCGACCTCGACCGCTTCAAGGAGATCAACGACTGCCTCGGCCATCGCGTGGGCGACGCGGTACTCAGCCAGATTGGACAGCGGCTGGCCCGAGCTGCGGGACCGGGCACCGTGGCCCGCCTCGGCGGGGACGAGTTCGCGCTCCTCGCGGCGGGCGGACAAGGAGTCGGCGTCGCGGCCGCCGCGCAGGTCCAGGCGGCGCTGGCCGAACAAGTCACCGTCGACGGGATGAGTCTTCGGGTCGAGGCCAGCATCGGCATCGCGCTCGCGCCCGAGCACGGCGACAGCGCCGACACGCTGCTCCAACACGCCGACATCGCCATGTACGAAGCGAAGCGCCACCACCTGGGCTGGGAGCTCTACGCACCCGAACGCGACTTCCACAGCCGCGACCGCCTGGAATTGACGGGAGCGCTGCCGCGGGCGATTGCCGAAGGTCAGATGGTGCTGCTCTACCAACCCAAGCTCGACCTCGGCTCGGGGAGGATCATCGGCGTCGAAGCCCTCGTGCGCTGGCAGCACCCGACTCGAGGACTGCTGACACCGGACTGCTTCGTCGACCTTGCCGAGCAGACGGGCCAGATCGGTGCCCTCACCGCGGCCGTCTTGGAGGCCGCGGTTCGACAGCAGGCCGCCTGGCAGCACGCCGGGATCGAACTGTCCATGGCCGTCAACCTCTCGGCCCTGAACCTGCTCGACCAGCGCTTGTCATCGAAGGTCGCCCGCGTGCTCCAGGCGCACGGCGTGCGCGCCAACACCCTGGTTCTCGAGATCACCGAAGACGGGCTGATGACCGACCCGGAGCAAGCCCAGGACCTCCTCGGCCGGTTGCGAGCTCTCGGCTGCGCAGTCGCCGTCGACGACTACGGCACCGGCTTTGCGTCGCTCGCCTACCTCCGGAACCTCCCCGTCAACGAGCTGAAGCTCGACCGGTCGTTCCTCGCCGATGTCACCACCGACGGGCGCGCTCGCTCCATCGTCCAGTCGACGGTGGACCTGGCCCACTCGCTCGGCCTGCGTATGGTCGCCGAAGGGGTCGAAACGGCCGAGACGCTCGAACTGTTGGTCGCTATGGGCTGCGACGAGGCGCAGGGCTTTTACATCGGCCGCCCGGTCACCGCGGCCGAGGCGGCGGAGACCGCTCGCGCGTCGCGGGCCACCGCGACGCTCGCCCAGCCCGTCGGCTAGCCCAAAACCTCAGCCCGCGGGCTCGGGCACGTAGAACTGCGCGGCCCACTTACGGAACGGGAGTATCGGCCCATCACCGTCGGCGAGGGCCGGGCTGCGCACGTGGATCTTGTTGTCGAAGATCACGTTGTCCTCGGCCATTTGTTTGCGCAGATCGCGCACGAGTGCTTCGCCGACGCGCCGCGTCTTGTCGAGCGCTTCGGCGTCGCGCCCAATCTTCTTGACCTTGTAGACCTTGACCGATTCCGTCCACTCCCAATCGAGAGGAGTGGTCGTCGAGAGAAACATCGTGTCGATGATCCCCGAGAAACGCGCGACCGAGAACCCGGGACCCCAGCTGTCGGTGTCGATGCGTCCGGGTTGCGGGCCGCGCGGCGTCGCGTAGTCGACTCGCGCCCGAATGTGGTTGAACCAACCGTCGTACGTAATGCTCTCCACCTCCGGCACGGTCGCCGCCCCGTGCACCGTCTTCAGGTGCACGAAGTCGGGCCCGTTCTCGGCGAGCTCCTGCCATGGGCAGCGCACGTTCCAAACCGCTTCGATCGGCTCAGTCCACTCGTCGCTCGTGTGCTCCGGGAGATCCGGAATGTCCCACAGGGGTTCCTGTTCGGGGTCCGGGTGGTACCAGAACATCACGAATCCGTTGACGTCGAGCGCCGGGTAGGAACGGATTCGCGCTTTCGCGTTCGTTCGATCGCTGTAGGGGATGCGCACGTTGCGACCGTCGCCGTCGTACTCCCACCAGTGGTACGGGCACACGAGGTTGCAGCCTTCGACCCGACCGCCGAGGGCAAGGTTCGCGCCGAGGTGTGGGCAATAGGCGTCCATGACGTGGGGGAGGCCCTGTTCGTCGCGCCACAGGACAAGGTCGCGCGCGAGGAGTCGTATCGGTCGTACCGAACCGGCCGCGAGATCGGTGGTGTTGCACGCCCGGTACCACGAGAACGGGAACGCGGTGTAGTACGGGAAGCGCTCCTGCGGCGTCATCGCAGTCGGTTGGTAGCCGCCCTGCTTCGCCATCGCCTGCAGCGGCGTCTCGCCCGCGAAGTCGCGGATTTTCGTCGTGAAGAGCTTGTCGCCGCTGCTCATCGTTCCTGCAGCAACGTTCGGGCCGCCAGCTCGAGCTCGTCGGCGACTTCCCCAGGAGCACGGCCGCCGGTGACGAGACCGACCATGTTCGCGAAGAGCACGTCTTCGAGGATCCGCACGATCGGCTCGCGATCGCCGAAGTCCCCGTCGCCCAAGGCAAGATCGATCCAGCGCCGGGTCGAGGATTCGAGCGCGCCGCGAGCGTGGGCGACGGCGAGTGAGCCGGCGATGTAGGCGCGCGTCAGCGCCACATAGAGGTTCGGTTCCTTCTCGACGTTCTGGACGGCGCGCCGCAATGTGGCGACGGCGCGTTCCACCGCGTGCCGACCGGACTGGGGTCGAGCCGAGAGAGTTGCAGTCGTCTGGCCGACCAGCTCGACGAGAACGTCGACCAGAACGTGGTCCTTGGACGCGAAGTAGAGGTAGGCCGTCGGAGCGGACACGCCGGCTCTCGCCGCGACCGCGCGCATGCCGACCGCTTCGTAGCCACCCTCGGTCGCGAGCGCCCGGGCCGCGTCGAGGAGCCGGTGCCGCGTCGCGGACTGAGTCGCCGAGAGCGGACGGACGACGACCTCGGCACCCGACGTCATCGATTCGATCCCGCGGCGAGCAGCGAGTCCCAACGGATCGGCACATGCGCGTAGCCGTCGATGAGGTTCGAATGGACGCGCGGGAGCGCGTCGACCGGCGCCGTGACTTCCAGACCGTCGAACCGGGTGAGCAGCGCCTCGAACATGATCCGGGCCTCGAAGCGGGCGAGGTTCGCGCCGAGACAGAAGTGCGGTCCGCCCGCGCCGAACGCGACGTGATCATTCGGGTGCCGGGTCACGTCGAGGTGGTCGGGATCGTCGAAGGCGCGTTCGTCCCGGTTGGCGGACGGGTAGACGAGCGCGACGCGGTCGCCGGCGGCGATCGGCCGGCCCGCGATCTCGGTCTGGTGCGTCGCCCGCCGCGTGAACTGCATGACCGGGCTCACCCACCGCAGGAGCTCCTCGATCGCACCGGGCAACAGCGAAAGGTCGCTTCGGAGCCGCTCGAGCTGATCGGGGTGCTGCAACAAGACGAGCATTCCTGTCGTGAGGAGGTTGCGAGTCGTTTCGCTGCCGGCGGTCTGGAGCAGCATGAAGAACAGGTCGATCTGCATCTGCGTCAGCGTCTCGCCCTCGATCTCCGCGGTGAGCAGCACGCTCAAGAGGTCGTCGCGCGGCGCGGCGCGCCGCTGCTCGCAGAGTTCATCCGCGTACATGAACATCGCGGTGGCGGCATCGCCCCGCTCCTGGGGTGTGACCGTCGCGTCGAATCCGAACGTGAGCTCGGTCCAGCGGAAGACCTGCTCGCGATCGTCTTCCGGAACTCCGACGAGATCGGCGATGACGTGCAGCGGCAACCACAGCGCGATGTCGTTCACGAGATCGCACTCGTTTCTATCGACGAGCGCGCCGACGATGTTGTCGACGCGTTCCCGAACGCGATCTTCGAGCTCGGCGACGCGGCGGGGCGTGAAGCCTTTGTTGATCAGCTTCCGCAGCTTGGTATGGATCGGAGGATCTTGACTGATGAGCAGGTCGGACATCCCGGCGTCGCCGTCCTCCGACATCTCGGCGTCGAGGAACGGGTGCGGCGCGTTGCTGAACGTCGTCGCGTCGCGCGACACGCGCTGGACGTCGGCGTGGCGAGCGACGACCCAATAGCCGCGCTTCCAAGTGGGGTGGTCGTGGTGCGAGACCGGGTCGTCGGCCCGTAGGCCACGAAACGTCTCGTGCGGAAAGCCCTGCGCGAAGGTCGCCGGATCGTGGAACATCCGCTCGATCTTGACATGGCTCTTTACAGGTGTCCAGAAATATGTTGGACTGCCGTCGGTGCTTCCGGACAACGCATTTCGTGCCGAGGCCGCCGCCTGGCTCGCACAGCACGCGCCTGCGATGCGGGCCCGGCTCGACGCGGCATCGAACGATCGGGCTCGCTTCGACGCCGGTCGAGCGTGGCAGCGCGAGCTGTACGACGACCGCTGGGCCGGCATCTCCTGGCCGACCGAGTACGGCGGTCGGGGCGCGACGCCGGCGCAGGCGACGATCTTCGCCGAGGAGCAAGCGCGGTTCGCCGTGAGCTCGGGGTTCGTCGGTTCGACGATCGGCATGGTGGGCCCGACGCTCCTTCGGTACGGCAACGAAGCGCAGCGCCTTCGTTACCTGAGGCCTCTCCTGCGCGCCGACGAGACCTGGTGCCAGCTGTTCAGCGAGCCCTCGGCCGGGAGCGATCTCGCCAACCTCTCGACGCGCGCCGACCGGCATGGTGACGAGTTCGTCGTCAACGGGCAGAAGGTGTGGACGTCGAACGCGCACCTGTGCGATTTTGCGATCCTGCTCGCGCGCACGAACCCCGACGTTCCCAAGCATCGCGGGATCTCATTCCTGCTCCTCGATCTGCGCGCTCCGGGGGTCGAGATCCGTCCCCTGCGCCAGATCACGGGCGCCGCGCATTTCAACGAGGTGTTTCTGACCGACGCGCGCGTTCCGCTCGAGAACGTCGTCGGCGACGTCGACGGCGGCTGGGCGCCGGCGCGAGTCGTGCTCGCGCACGAGGCGTCGGTCATCGGGGGCGGCAACTCCGCCGCGACGGGATACGACGCGCTGCTCGATCTCGCGCGCATGCGCGATTGCCGGCGCGATCCGATCGTGCGTCAGCGGCTTGCGCACGTCTACACTCGTGAACAGATCCTGGGTTACATGAAGCACCGTGTGCTGCAGTCGGTGCGCAGCGGCGATCGTCCCGAGATCGACGGTTCCGTGATGAAGGTGCTGTGGTCGGAAGCGCGCCGTGAACGGGCCGAGCTCGGCGTCGCCCTCCTCGGCGCCGGGGGCGCGCTCTGCGACGAGTGGCCCGCCCAATTGCTCGAGCAGTTCTCGGGAACGATCGGCGGCGGCACGAACGAGGTGCACCGAACGATGATCGGAGAACGCGTGCTCGGACTCCCGCCGGAACCGCGTGTCGACCGCGATGTGTCGTACCGCGAGTTGGTTGCCGCGCGTGCCTGACTCGCCGGAGTCCTACCGCATCAACGATGCACCGGACCAGGTGCGCCGCGAGCAGGATCGTCTCCGGATGCTGTCCCGCGTCGCCGACGGTCGCACGCGCCGAGCGCTCGTCGAAGTCGGCATCGCGCCGGGTTGGCACTGTTGTGACGTCGGTTCGGGCGCCGGCGTGGTCGCGGCCTGGATGGCCGAACAGGTCGGGCCGACAGGGCGCGTCGTGTCTCTCGACGTCGACACGCGCTTCCAGCCGCCGAGCTCCGGCGTCGTCGAGGTGCGCAACGTCGATATCGCGACCGAGCCGATCGGCGAGAGCGAATTCGATCTCGTTCACGCGCGGGCGGTGCTCCAGCACCTTGCGCAGAGGGAAGCGGTTCTCGACGCGATGGTCACGGCCACGAAGCCGGGTGGCTGGATCGTCGTGAGCGACGTCGACTGGATCCAGTACGACGCGCAACCGGTGCCCGAGCCGTTCGCGACGCTCTCTCGCACCCTCCGCGACCTCAGCAGCCGCCAGCACGGATACGACGGCATGTGGGGCCGGATGTTGATCAACGCGTTCGCGTCGCGTGGGCTCAACGAGGTCAACGGCCGAGGCGAGGTGTGGACGATGCACGGCGGCACCGATTCGGCCGAGTGGTACGTCGCCGCGCTCGAACGCGCGCTCGACGTCCTCCCCGCCGATGTCTTCCCGTCTGGCTTCGACCCGCGTGCGGCGATCGCGCAGGCGCGCGAACCGTCCTTCGCGATCCTCTCGCCGATCTCGGTTACCGCGTGGGGGCGCAAGCCGGATCGATAACGAGGGCCTGGCAGGATACGTCGATGCCGACGATAGGGGAGCTCGTACGCGCCCGGGCCGGCGATGCGCGGACTGGGTTGTGGTTCGAGGATTCGTCGTGGACGTGGGCGGAGGTCGTCGACGCCGCGGCGCAACGAGGCGCGTTCCTCCGGGCCCACGCGCCGACCGACGCTCCGTTCCATGTCGGCGTGTTGCTCGACAACGTTCCCGAGTTCTGGTTCACGTTGTGCGGAGCCGCGCTCGCCGGTGCGACGGTCGTCGGGATCAACCCGACGCGGCGCGGTGCGGAGCTGGCGCGCGACATCGCGCACACCGACTGCGCGTTCGTGCTGACGGAGACCTCCCATCTCGACCTGTTCGATGCCGCCGGCTCCGTCGGATCGACCGAGCGCCTTCATGTGATCGACGAGCCGGCGTGGCCGGAAGCGCTCGCCCCGTTCGCGGGTGCGCCGTTGCCGGCGACGGAGGTTTCACCGGCGGACACATTCATGTTGATCTTCACCTCGGGGACGACGGGCGCACCGAAGGCGGTGCGGATGGGGCACGCGCGACTCGCCGCGTACGGCGGGAAGCTCGTCGAGATGTTCGGTCTCGGGCCCGACGACGTCTGTTACTCCGTCATGCCCCTCTTCCATTCGAACGCGGTGGTCGCGGGATTTGCGAACGTGATCGCGGCCGGCGCGGCGGGCGTGCTCCGCCGCCGATTCTCCGCCACGAGCTTCCTTCCCGACGTTCGCCGCTACGGCATCACGTTCTTCAACTATGTCGGCAAGCCCCTCAGCTACATCCTCGCGACTCCGGAAGCGCCGGACGATGCGGAGAATTCGTTGCGGATCGCGTTCGGTAACGAGGCCGCGCTGCTCGACATCGACCGCTTCGCACGACGATTCGGCTGTCTCGTCGCCGACGGGTACGGCTCCACGGAAGGCGGCTTGAACATGAGCCGCACTCCCGAGACGCCCAAGGGCTCGCTCGGGTTGCCGGTTGCTCCGATCCGAGCCGTCATCCTCGACCCCGACAACGGGAAAGAATGCGCGCCGGCGGCCTTCGACGCCGCCGGCCGGTTGCTCAACGCCGAGGCCGCGATCGGCGAGATCGTGAACCCCGACGGCGGCGGTGGCTTCGAGGGCTATTACAACAATCCCGAAGCCGACGCCGAACGCATGCGCGACGGCGTCTACTGGACCGGCGATCTCGGCTACCGGGACGCGCAAGGCTTCTTCTACTTCGCCGGCCGTTCGGGCGACTGGCTCCGGGTCGACGGCGAGAACTTCGCGGCGACGCCGGTCGAGTTGGTGCTCGCTCGGCATGCGGAGGTCGTCGTTGCCGCGGTTTATGCCGTGCCCTCCGTAGACGTCGGCGACGAGGTCATGGTCGCGCTCCATCTGCGCTCGGGATCCGTCTTCGACCCCGACGCGTTCGTCGCATTCGTCGCCGCGCAACCCGACTTCTCGCCCAAATGGATGCCACGCTTCGTGCGGGTGACCGGGGGTTTGCCGTCGACGGCCACGCAGAAGGTGTTGAAGCGCGTGCTGCGTCACGAGCACTGGGAGTGCGACGACCCCGTGTGGTGGCGGCCGGGGCGCGCTTCCGAGTTACGGCGGTTGACCCCCGAGGACGTCGGGGTGCTGCGCGCCCGGTTCGTCGATCGCGAGCGAGAGCATCTCATCGGACATTGATATCTCGGACGGGATCTCTGCGGACGGGATGTTTGCGGACGGGATGTTTGCGGACGGAACAGCGCTATCCTCGACTCTCGCGTGGACAAGTCGGGTGACGACGAGGTCCTCGAGCCGCTCCCGGTGTACGAGGACGGTGAACCGGTGGCGCCGGCGCCGGTTGCCGGTAACTGGCGCCTCGGCGACCTGTTCGCGGTGCGCCGTGAGCCCACGGTCGCGAGCGCGGCGCTCGGAGCGGCGCCCGCCATCTTCACCCTGCCACCGTGGTCGATCGCCGACGAGGTCCGACCGCCCGCGATGGGCCGGGGTGGCCGGTGGTCCTCCGCGACGTTCACCCGAATGACCGCCCTGAATCCGGCCTTGCTCGCCGATCTTCCGAACTGGTGGTACGGACGGGCCGACAACGCGCGGGTGAATGTGAGCCGTCAGCTCCTGCTCGAGGAACCGAGCTTCGAACCGAGCGGCACATGGCGGCTGCGCGGGTCTCTGCGGAGCCCGTGGCTGCGGCGATGGATTCCGGTCGAGCTGCAGCTGTGGCCCCGTCTCGGCGCGTGGACCAAGGTCAGCCTCGAGCCCCAACGTCTCGTGCGTCCGGGTCGTCGTTACTTCCGCAACGGGCACCGCACCCTGGACGCGCTTACTGCTCGGTTGACCACCGAGCTGCACCGCCTGAATTGACGCTCGTCGTCGCCAACCTCGAAGGCGTCTCGTCGCTGAATGACGTGAGGAATGCTTCGAGCGCGTCGTAGACCTCGCTCTGCGACCGCGCCGCGAACAACGTCGGTTGGTACGTCGTGATGTCGTAGTCGACGTGTGCCATCTCGCGGAAGTCGAGCGGCCGGATCGTGGCCTGCCGGAAGGCGTCGAGCTCGCCGAACGACGAGAGAATGCCGGCGCCGTAGGCCTTCAGGTCGCCGTCTTCTTCGACGACGCCGAACTCGAAGGTGAACCAGAACACCCGCGAGAGGAGGCGCAACGCTTCGTCGGTCTCGACGCGGCGTACCGCGGCGCCGACGAGTTGGTACAAGCGCGCGGTGGTGGGATCGGCGACTTGGTTGGCGTGGCCGAGGACTTCGTGCACGATGTCGGGCTCGGGCGTGTAGAGCGGTGAAGAATGATGGCGGATGTACTGGGTCGATAGGAACACGTTCTCATCGAACGAGCCGTAGAACTTTCGCAATGGCGCGAGCCCGGCCACGGGTTCGTATCGAAATCCCGTGACGGGCGCCAGCCGTTGCGTGACGTCGGTGAGCTGTGGGATGTGATCGCGAGGGAGCGCGAGCCTGTCGACCGCGTCGAGGAATGCGCGCGCGGCGTGTGTGCGGTGTTTCACGGCGAGCTCACGGCTCACCGTTCGCCATACGCCGTGCTCCACATCGGTGTACTCGACGATGGGGATCGGCTCGTTGACGACATGACCCACTGAGAGCGACGCGATCGCGTCGCGGCGGGCGCGGTACTCCGGATCGGCGAAGCCGGGATGCGTTTGCGAGAGCTCGACGCTGACCGAGCCGTCGGCGGCGGTCCGGACCGGCGAGTAGAGGTTGGCGGCCGTCACGATGAAGCCGTACCCGTCGGACGGGACCAGCTGAACGGGTATGCCGGATCGCTCACCGTGAGCGCGCCGTCGATGAGCAAGAGCGGCCGGAAGGCGTCGAGCATTACGGCCAGCTCCTCGGTGCGCGGAGCGTCGACGCTGCTCTCGCGGCTCCCCGGCTGCGGGCCGTGCACGAAGCCGGGCGGATGCAAGCTGATCGATCCCACGCCGATGCCCGACCCTGCCCGGCTCATGAAGTTGCCACCAGCGTAGAACAGCACTTCGTCGGAGTCGACGTTCGAGTGGTGATAGGGCACCTTCACCGCGTTGGGATCGAAGTCGTACGGGCGCGGCACGAAGCTGCACACGACGAAGTTCGGCCCCGCGAACGTCTGGTGGACAGGAGGCGGCTGGTGGATGCGTCCGACGATGGGCTCGAAGTCGTGGATGCTGATGGACCACGGGTAGAGGTAGCCGTCCCAGCCGACGACGTCGAACGGATGCGTCGCGTGGACATGAACACTGAGCCCGCCGCGCGTGCGCACGAGCACCGGCACGTCCCCACCGTCGATCAGGAGTGGTTCGGGATCAGGCGCGTGCTGATCACGTTCGCTGTAGGGCGCGCCTTCGAGCAGCTGGCCATATGCGTTGAGGTACCGCGCCGGAACCGACACGTGCCCGCGTGCGGCGATGATCAGCATCTCTACGGGTGAATCAACGACCCATCGGTGCGTCGTAGCGGCCGGGATGACCACGTAGTCGCCCGACGCGACCACGAGGCGGCCGAACACGCTTTCGAGTACGGCCCTGCCCTGGTGCACGTAGACGAGCTCGTCGCCGGTGGCGTCGCGGTACAGCATGCTCGTGGTGTCTGCCGCGACCCACGCGATCTCGACGTCGTCGTTGCCGAGCAGAAGTCGCCGCGCGCCCACCGCGTCCGGCCGGTCGAACGTGTCGACGAGCTCTCTCGGGCGTAGATGATGCGGGCGCAGCGGTTGATTCGCGTGCCAGCACGGCTCGCGCGTCTCGACCGGCTCGACCGGTTCGATGCGAACGATCGCGCTCGGCGACCGCCGGTGGTACAGCAACGTCGAGGCACCCGAGAAGCCCTCGGTGCCCATCAACTCCTCGAAGGCGACCGCGCCCTCGTGGTAGTGGAGCGTGTGACGCTTGCTCGGAACGTCGCCGACCCGCCGGTAGTGCGGCACGTCACACCTCCTCGACCGTCGCGACCACGGTACCGCTCGCTTCACCGAAGCCGATCCGCGGCCGATCCGGCGCGTCACCACCGCACCAACCTCGCAACGTGACGACGTCGCCGTCGGCAAGATAGGTGTCGGCGGTCGCGTCGGCGATCTGCTCGATGAGGCTGCCCCGTTCGCTCGGCATCGGGCCGCTCACCGTTCCCGACGCGAACACGTCACCCGAGCGCGTCGTCGCGCCGTTGACGGTGATATGAGCGAGCTGTTGTGCGAACGTCCAGTACATCGCCGAGAAGTTCGTCGCGGTGATCGTCGCGCCGTTGCGGTCGACCTCGAGATGAAGGTCCAGTGCCCACGGTTTCGTCGCGCGAAGATAGGGATCGGGTTCGGGCTCCTGCGTGGGCGGCGCGACGAGATACGGGCGCAACGCTTCCAGCGTGACGACCCAGGGGGAGATCGTCGTCGCGAAGCTCTTTGCCAGGTTCGGCCCGAGCGGCTGGTACTCGAAGCTCTGGATGTCGCGCGCCGACCAGTCGTTGCACAACGCGACGCCGAACACGTGCTCGCCGACGTCGTCGGGCCGGATGTGCGTCGCCGTGGGACCGCCGACCAAGAAGGCGACTTCGAGCTCGAAGTCGAGCGCGCGCGTCGGCGTGAGACGCGGCACGCCGTCGATCGGATCGGGC
>JAUZEM010000585.1 GCA_030839005.1 Actinomycetota bacterium
AACTGCGCGAGCGGGCGGGAAAGCTCGAGGTTGAGGAGGCCGAGATCCGCCTGCGCCTCGAGCAAGCGGTGGAGCAGGTGCGGCGCGACTTCGATTGCGAGCCCGACGCCGCGATCGCCGCACCCCAGCCCGAGGCTCCGGACGGAATCACCCTGCCCGGCCGGGCCCGCGAGCTGGAGCGAGAACTGCGGCTGATGGGGCCCGTCAACCCGCTCGCGCTGACTGAGTACGAGGCGCTGCTGGAGCGCCACGAGTTCCTGCAGCAGCAGCTCGACGACGTGCGCAGCACGCGCCGTGAGCTGGCGCGCGTCATCAAGTCGGTCGACGAAGAGATCGTGCGCGTGTTCGATGCCGCGTTCACCGATGTCGCGCGCAACTTCTCGGAACTGTTCTCGATGCTGTTCCCGGGCGGCTCGGGCCGGCTGGTGCTCACGCAACCCGACGACCTGCTCGACACCGGCATCGAGATGGAGGCCCGACCTTCCGGCAAGACGGTGCGCCGGCTGTCGCTGCTGTCGGGCGGGGAGCGCTCGCTGTGCGCGCTCGCCTACCTGTTCTCGGTGTTCCGGGCGCGGCCGTCACCGTTCTACCTGATGGACGAGGTCGAGGCCGCGCTCGACGACGTGAACCTCCACCGGTTCCTCGATCTCCTGCACGAGTTCCGCAGCGAGGCCCAGCTGCTCGTCGTGTCGCACCAGAAGCGAACCATGGAGGCCGCCGACGTGCTGTACGGCGTCTCGATGCCGCCCGGCGGGTCGAGTCGGGTCGTGACGCAACGCATGCGTGATCTGAACTTCGACGACACGACCCAGGCGAGCCGGTAGTCGGGTAGTGGGACGCTTTGATTCGCGGCGCTGAGGCCCGCGTCTCGTCTATGAGCATGCGCTCGTCGCGCGTCCCTCGTAGCTGTACCCCATTGGCTTCGGCTCACCCTTGAAGTAGTAGGTGTCCAGCTCCTGGATGTCGAAACCGGCCTTCTCGATCTCCTCGGGGATGCGGCGGGTCAGGTGGCATCCGCCTCCGAGCCGCTTGTTGATCGGCTCGAGACGCCTTTGTAGTCGGGCGACCTTCTCATCGGGGGAGTGGCCGTGCTCGATGAAGTGGAACGTCCCGCCCGGCTTGAGCACACGGCGAACCTCGGAGAGCGCCGCGTCCAGGTTCGGAATCGTGCAGAGCGTCCAGGTCGAGAGCACGGCGTCAAACTCTCCGGAAGGAAGGTCGAGATGCTCTCCGGTCAGCCCGCCGTACTCGACGGGCGTGGAGGCCTTCGCGATGCGTGGTTCGGCGATCCTCATGCACACCTTCGATGGTTCGATGGCGACAATCTTGGACACCTCCGGGGGGTAGTACGGCGCGTTCAGGCCGGTTCCGAAACCGATCTCCAAGACGTCGCCTTCCAACCCCTCACAGATGCGGCGGCGCGCCTCGTACATCCGCTTACCTCCCATGACCTTGTCTTGGAATCGGGGGAGGATCTGTTCGCGGTAGAAGCCCATACGCGATGTTGCCCCGCCATGGGCCGGAACGCCATCGGGGGCGACCTCGAGCGCCTGGGTAGCCTCCGGGCATGGTGGCCGTGATCGTCGTCGTCGTCGTTGTCGCGCTCGTGCTCCTCTCGGCGGGCGTGGTCGCGGCCGTTCGGATATCGGGCCGATCGAAACGTCACGGCAGTGTCGCGGGCGAGCCATCCGCTCCGCCGATCCCTCGACAGCCGCGACCGCCGGCCGAGCGTTCCCAGCCTGATGTCGAGACGCCGAGCGTCGAAGAGCTCGAGGAGCTGTTACGCGCGCCCGACGTCGAAGTCGCGACGCCACCGGAACCCGAGGTCGTCGAGCGACCGCGCCTGCGCGACCGTCTCGCCCGTACGCGCGGCACGTTCTCGGGCGCGTTCGGTCGCATGCGCGGCCACAAGATCGACGACGAGACCTGGGACGAGCTCGAAGAGTCGTTGCTGTTGGCCGACGTGGGCATGGTCACCACGACCCGCCTGCTCGACGCGCTGCGTTCTCGGGCCAAGGAGGAGTCGGTCACCGAGCCCGACGGCTTGATCGCTCTGCTGAGGGACGAGGTCGTTGCGCTCCTCGCCGGCGATGCCGGCGATCGCGCGCTGCACATGCTGCCCGACGAGCCGAACGTCTGGATGTTCGTCGGCGTGAACGGGGTCGGAAAGACGACGACGATCGGCAAGCTGGCGTCGCAACGGGTTGGCGATGGCCATCGCGTCGTGCTCGCGGCGGGAGACACGTTCCGTGCCGCAGCCGCCGATCAGCTGCAACTCTGGGCCGAGCGAACCGGCGGCGAGCTGGTGCGCGGTCAGGAGGGCGCCGATCCCGGCTCCGTCATCTTCGACGCGATGGCCGCCGCCGCGGGTCGGGGCGCCGATCTCGTGCTCGTCGACACCGCCGGCCGATTGCACACGAAGACGAACCTGATGGAGGAGCTGAAGAAGCTCCGCCGCATCGTCGATCGCACGCCGGGTGCCCTCAAGGAGGTGCTGCTCGTGATCGACGCGTCGACCGGGCAGAACGGGCTCGTGCAGGCGAAGCAGTTCGCGGACGCCGTCGACGTCACCGGCATCGCGTTGACCAAGCTCGACGGGACGGCCAAGGGCGGGATCGTCATCGCCATCCAGGCGGAGCTCGGCATTCCGGTGAAGATCGTCGGCGTCGGCGAGGGAGTGGGCGACCTCATCGAGTTCGATCCGCACGAATTCGCGGCTGCTCTGTTCGCTGACGACTAGATGTGGGCGCGGGGGAAGTAGCGTGGATGCCCTGTGTTCGACGCACTGAGTGATCGTCTCGACGGCATCTTCTCCAAGCTCCGCAGCCGCGGGCGGCTGACCGAACGCGACGTCGAC
>JAUZEM010000594.1 GCA_030839005.1 Actinomycetota bacterium
AACGGCGATTGCGCTGGCGGCCGGTCTCGTCGGGTACTTCGTCGTGCTCCGCCAGCAGGTCTTCACCGGCGACGCGCTGTCCCACGTCGCGTTCACCGGAGCGCTCGGCGCCCTCGCCGCCGGCATCGATCCACGAGTCGGGCTGTACGGCGCCTGCATTATCGTCGCGCTCGTGATGGCGGCGTTCGGCTCCCGAGGGAACGCCGATGACGCCGTCATCGGCATCGTGTTCGCCTGGGTCCTCGGGCTCGGTGCCTTCTTCCTCACGATCTACACCACGTCACGCAGTGGAACGAACGGCGGAACCACCGGAGTGAACGTGCTCTTCGGTTCGATCTTCGGGCTCTCGCGAGCCCAAGCCCGAAGTAGTGCCGCGATCGCAGTGATCGTCGCGGTCGCGGTGGTCTCTCTCGCCCGGCCGCTCGTCTTCGCGAGTATCGATCACGCGGTGGCCGGAGCACGCGGAGTTCCGGTGCGGATACTCGACTTCACTTTTCTCGCCCTCGTCGGCATCACCGCCGCGGAAGCAACCCGAGTCGTCGGTGCACTCCTGCTCCTCGGACTGCTCGCCGCGCCCGCCGGCGCCGCCCAACGCCTCACGAGTCGGCCGTTCGCCGCGATGTGGCTCTCCGCCGCGATTGCAGTCCTGTCCATATGGACCGGGCTCGCCATCGCCTATGCCGCACCCAGGATCCCGCCGAGCTTCGCCATCGTCGCAGTCGCCACGAGCTGCTATCTCACGGCAATCCTCGCAACCGCAGTACGCGGACGGGAAGGGCGTCTGATGCCGCAGCCGATAAAGCCGGGTCCATGAGCGCGCGTCGCCAAAACGTCGTACCCGACGACGCCCTCGGCGAAATGACTTCGCCGCGTGGAAGCGGCGCGGATGTCGATGAGATCCACGACGCGGTCGCGGAGCGACTCGGCAACAACGTCATCCGGTACACGAAAACCCGCCGCCGCGTCGTCGAGGTCCTGGCCCGAGCGCGTCAACCGTTGACCGTGGACGAGATCCGCACGATGACCGCCGCGCCACTTAGCAGCGTCTATCGAACGCTCGCCATCCTCGAAGAGGTCGGTCTCGTACACCGCCTCACAAACGACAATAGCGAGTACGCCCGATTCGAGCTGGCCGAAGACCTCCTCGGCCACCACCATCACCTCGCGTGCGCCAGTTGCGGCGCCATGACCGACGTGACCCTCCCGAAGAACGTCGAAGCCGACCTCGACCGTGCCCTCGCGCTCCTTGCCGAGCAACAACACTTCACCGTCGACGGCCACCGACTGGACATCATCGGAACCTGCGCGACCTGTACGGACGCCCCGCACGCCCAAGGCGAGACAACGAGAGCAGAGTGATGGAACTGCAACCTTCCGACGAGGAGTCCATCGAGGCCTGCCAGGCCGTCGCAACGTTCGTACGATCTCTCGCGGTGCGATGAGGATCGGCGTGACCTTCCCCCAGACCGAGCTCGGCGGTGACGTGGGCGCGGTCCGCGCATACGGCGAGGCGGCCGAGGATCTCGGCTATACCCATCTGCTCGCCTACGACCACGTCGTCGGCGCCGACCCACGGATCCATGCGGGTTGGAACGGCCCGTACGACGTCTCGACCACGTTCCACGAACCGCTCGTGATGTTCGGGTATCTCGCCGGCGTCACGTCGCTGGAGCTCGTCACCGGGATCCTCATCCTGCCCCAGCGTCAGACCGCGCTCGTCGCCAAGCAGGCGGCGGAGGTCGACCTCCTTACGGGCGGTCGTTTCCGGCTCGGAGTCGGCCTGGGGTGGAACGCAGTCGAGTACGAGGCCCTCGGCCAGCCTTTCGACCAGCGCGGCCGTCGCCTCTCCGAGCAGATCGAGGTGCTTCGGCGACTCTGGACCGAGACCTCGGTTACGCACACGGGCAGGTTCGACACGATCACCGGCGCCGGCATCGCGCCGCGGCCCGTCCAACGTCCCATCCCGATCTGGATCGGAGGTTTCTCCGACCCCGCCTACCGGCGCGTCGGTCGCCTCGCCGACGGATGGTTTCCTCGGATCCCACCCGACGAGAAGCTCCAACGAGCGCTCGAGGTCATCGGCGACGCGGCGCGGGAGGCGGGCCGCGACGCCGCGTCGATCGGCATGGAAGCCCGCGTGGTTTGGACGCCCACCGACCCCGACCGGTTCGCGAAGGAGGTCGAGGAGTGGCGGCAGGTGGGAGCGACCCATCTCGCGATCGACACGATGTCCACCGGACAACACACGGTGGAGGATCACATCGCCGCCCTTCAACGGGCAGCGGGCGTCGTCGCCCTCGATGCAGGAGAATCGTGACCAAGGGTCGAGCCGAGCTTCAGCCCGCGGCAGAGGCAGCTGGTGAAGCCGTCACCGCGGTTGCGGTGACGCTGCCGTCGGTCCCGGTCGCGCCGCGGACGATCACGCTTTCACCGGGGGTGATGTCCTTGATCGTGGCCGGGTCGGTCCTGGTGAGTTGCGACGCCGCGTTGACGGCAACCTTGACGACGGTGCCGTTGGCTTCCGTGACGTAGATGTTGTTGCCGTCGATCAGCTTCACCGTGCCGACCGTCGCGCCCGCACCACCCGCGCCTCCACCCGCACCGGGGGCGCCGCCGCCGGCGCCGCGGCCGCCGGCGAAGGCTCCGGCGGGAGCGCCGGTCGGCGACGCGGCTGTCGTGCTGCCGTGGTCTTCGTGCTTTTGGATGGCGATGCCGCCGAGCGCGCCGATCGCGACGAGCGCGAGACCGCCGAGCACGTAAGTGAGGCGATGGGCACGCTTGCGGGGCCGGGGCGTGAAGTCGGGTTCGTCGCCATCGTCGTAGGGCGGTGCCGGAGGAACGTCGATGGCGTGCGTGTTTTGGGTCGTTTCGGATTGGGTGTCGTAGGTGGTCATGGCGATGTTCTCCTCGATCATTCGTGGCGGAGTGCTTCGATGGGACGCAAGGTCGCGGCGCGGTTCGCCGGATACAGACCGAAGAACAGGCCGACCGCGACCGCGACACCGAAGGCGAGCGCGACGGAGTAGGGGGCGACGACGGGCGTAACGCCCACGATGCGGATCTTGCTGACCGCGAGACCCGCGGCGACACCGACGATGCCGCCGAGGACGGTGAGGAGTACGGCTTCCACGAGGAACTGTCCGAGGATGTCGGATCGTCGGGCGCCGATGGCTTTGCGGATGCCGATCTCACGGGTACGTTCGGTGACGGTGACGAGCATGATGTTCATGACGCCGATGCCGCCGACGAGCAGCGAGATCGCGGCGACCGCGCCGAGCAGCACGGTGAAGACGCTGTTGGTCGATCCCGCGGTCGACAGCAACGTTGCTTGATTGAGGACGGTGAAATCGGCGCTGGTCGGATTCGTGATGTGGTGGGTACCGAGCAGGACGGTCGTGACTTCGTCTGCGGCCGCGGTCATCGTCGAACGCGACGTCGCTTCGATGGTGATGTTCGAGAGTGGTGCGTTCGCGCCGGCGAGCGTGTCTTGGACTGCGGTGATCGGCGCGATGATGATGTCGTCTTGATCCTGTGTCCCGTTGCTGCCTTTGGGTGTCAGGACACCGGTGACGCGGAAGTCGATGCCGTTCATCTGCACGGTCGCCCCGATCGGGTTCTGCGAGCCGAAGAGGTTGGTCACGACGGTCTGGCCGAGTAGCACGACCCGGTTGCGGGTGGTGACGTCCGTCGAGTTGAACGCGGTACCTTCGGCGACG
>JAUZEM010000044.1 GCA_030839005.1 Actinomycetota bacterium
ACGTCGACGGCAAGCTCGGGCTCGCGATCGTGCCCGGCGATCGTGAGGTCAACGAGGTCGCGCTGGCCGCGGCGCTCTCGCCGAAGCCGGTACGTCTGTACGACGACGACGACTTCGCCGCGCACCCAGAGCTCCCGAAGGGATACCTCGGCCCGCACTACGAGAACGCGAGCGTCGTCGTCGCCGACCCGAGCGTGAAGGCCGCGACCGGGTGGGTCACGGGCGCGAACCGCGTCGACCATCACGTTCGCAACGCGGTCGTGGGCCGCGACTTCGACGTCGACGTGTGGGCCGACATCGTCAGCGTCGTCCCGGGTGATCCGTGCCCGCGCTGCGGCAAGCCGTTGTCGATCGATCGAGGCATCGAGGTCGGCCACGTATTCAACCTCGGCACCAAGTTCAGCAGGGCGTTCGACGCGCATTACACCGACGAGAAGGGTGAACAGCACCCGATGGTCATGGGTTGTTACGGCATCGGCGTCTCGCGCGTCGTTGCCGCGGTCGCGGAGGAGCACCACGACGAACACGGTCTGGCGTGGCCCGCGGCCCTCGCTCCTTACGCGGTGCATCTCATCGTCGTCCCGGGCCGGGGCGAGCAGGCATCCACGGTGATCGCGGAGGCCGAACGCGTCTACGAAGAGCTGCGGGGGCGGGGGATCGACGTGCTCTACGACGACCGCGACGTGAGCCCGGGCGTGAAGTTCGCGGATGCCGACCTCGTGGGAATGCCCGTGCAGCTCGTCGTCGGTGCGAAGGGTGTCGGCCGGGGCGTGATCGAACGGAAGGTGCGCGCAACGGGTGCGCGTGACGAGCTCCCGCTGCGCGACATCACCGATCCCCGGGCGCCGTAACCCGCGCGTCCCGCGCCGCTTCCCGTCACGACTCCGGCCCGTCGAGCGACGGTGCGTCGGCCTCGTCGCGCCGGGGACGATGGAGGAGCGTCACCGCGAGGAACGCGCATCCGATGGTGACCAGCGCGATCGCTGCCACCCAGGCCGCGTCGAATGCCCGGTCGGTGGTCTGGTGAACGATGAAAGCGCCGCCGGCCGCCAAGAACGCGAGCCCGAACAGCAGTTCCACGAAGTCGGTGGGGTGGCGTTCCATCACTGATTCCCCCCCGAGGCGTCTCCTCCCGAGGCGTTGGACCCCGAGATGGTCTCGATGCCGCCCGGTTCGAAGCGGCGAACACGCACCTGGCCCGCGCCGACGCGCAGGTCGAGCTGCAGGACTCCCGGGCCGCTGCCGGCGACGGCGCGCTGGTCGTTCGCGGGCCAGCCGCCCTCTTCGCGTCCGAACAGCACGAGGGAGCCCGCGCCCGCGTGCGCATGCACCTCGACCCGCACGGCGCTCGGCACGAACACGACGAGCTCCCCGATCCCGGTCTGGGCGTCGACGGCCGTCGTGCGATCGGCGAGTGGGAGGTCGCGCAGGTCGAGCTCCAGGTCACCGATCCCCAGCTCGTAGTGGCCCTGCAGCTCCGCGAGCGTGAGCGGTCGATATTGGCGGGCGCCGATGCCGCCGCGCAGAGGCACATCGATCGTGCTCGAGATCGCGGTGGCGCCGAGGAGCACGATACCGACGACGATGAGGGCGTGCGCCCGACCGACGAACGCCGCGGTGACGAGCGCCGCGCCGACCAGGCACGTCGCGATCGCGAGCACCACGGTGAGGTTCACGTCGAGCGCACCGGTGGCTTGGAGCAGACTCGCGATTCCCGCGCCGATCAGCAGGGCGCTGAGCGTGAGCGGCGTGAGGAACGGGCGCCGTCGCGAAGCGCGCCGCTCGAGCCGGGAGGAGCGACGCCACGCGCGAGCCGACGGTGGCGCGGGCCACGGCGAGGTCTGGGTCCACGCGCTCGGCGGCACGGGCGCCGTTTCGGGGAGGGACGCGGTCGCCGTGTCGGCCGGCGTATCGGTCGGCGCGTCAGTCATGGTCTCGCCCGTCGTCTCGGGCGTCGTCTCGGTCTCGATGCTCTGCGCGCCGGCGCCGGCCTCCTCGCCGCGTCGCCGAAGGAGAAGGATCGCGAGGCCGCCGCCGATCAGGAGGAGCGGCGCGCCGAAATGGTCGAAGCGAAATCCGTGCGGGAGCAGCCGATTGCTCGCGACGATGACCCCGATCGCCACCAACGCCAGGCCGAGCAGCATTCCAGTGTCGCGCGAGCGAGCCTTGCGCTCGCCCGGGCCGTCGGCAGGCGCGATCGCGATCCACGCGACGATGTACGCGGGAACGCCGATCCACATGACGCCGGCGATTACCCACAGAACGCGCACGAGCGTGACGTCGAGTCCGTACGTCTCGGCGACGCCGGCGGCGACACCACCCAAGATCCCGTTCGCGCGGTCGCGGCGCAACGGACGACGCGCGCGAAAGGGAGGCAACGGAGGAGTGGGCGGCGGGGGAGGAGGAGGGAGAGGCACGGTTGGGGGCGCATTCATATCCATGGCTGCCAGCGTGCGCTCGATGCGATCGGGCGGCTATCGGGAATCACCCTGACACCGACCCGGATGTCCGGCGAGCGGCTCCGGCGCGATCATCTGCGAGTGCCTGCACCGCGCGTTCTCCGTCACCGCGGTCTCACGCGGCCCGAAGAGGGACGCATGGTCGCAGGCGTGGCCGCCGGGGTGGCCGACGCGTTCGGTCTCGACCCGAACGTCGTGCGCTGCGGCTTCGTGGTGCTGGCGATCGCGAGTGGCTTCGGCGTGATCGTGTACGGCGTCGCGTGGGCGCTGATGCCGAGCGCGCCCGGTGGAGCCGCACGCCCGAACGCCCGGCGCGGCGACGCGGTCGCGACCGCGGCGTTCGGCGCGGTGGTGCTCGGGGGGCTGCTGCTGGTACGCGCGCTGGGCCTGTGGCCGGGTGACGTCGTCGTCTGGCCGCTCGCGGCCGCGCTCGTGGGTCTCGCGTTGCTCGCGATGCGGACCGTACCGAGCGGCGCGACGGTCGAGCTCCCCGATTGGCAGCTGCTGCGGCGTCTCCCGCCCGATGCGGCCGACGCGGTCGCGGTGCTCGTGGGTACGCGGCGGGGCGCGCTCGCCCGGATCGCGGCCGGTGTCGCGTGCGTCGTCGTGGGACTCACCGCCTTCGTCGTGAGCGTCGACTCGTGGCGTGCGTTGCGCGGCGCGTTCGTCGCGACCGTCGCGGTGGTGATCGGCGTCGCGCTCGTCGTCGGGCCCGGCGTCTCGCGGCTCGTGCACGCGCTCGTGGCCGAGCGGCGCGAACGGATCCGCGCCGACGAGCGCGCCGAGGTCGCGGCGCACCTGCACGACTCGGTGTTGCAGACGCTCGCCCTGGTGCAACGACGCGCCGACGAGCCGCGCGAGGTTGTCCGGCTCGCGCGCATGCAGGAGCGCGAGCTGCGCGGATGGCTCCTTGCCGGCGATGCCCCGGCCGCGAGCGCGAGCACGTCGCTGGGAGCTGCGCTCGAGGAGCTCGCGGCGTCGGTCGAGGCCGAGCAGGGCGTGCCGGTCGAGGTCGTGCGCGTGCGCGATTGCGGGATCGACGGAACCGAGCCGTTGCGAGCTGCTGCCCGCGAGGCGATCCTCAACGCGGCCCGGCACTCCGGCGCGGCCATCGTGTCGGTGTACCTCGAGGTGGAGCCGGAGCAGGCCACGATCTTCGTGCGCGACCGCGGACGCGGCTTCGATCCCGACGCCGTTCCCGTCGACCGCGGCGGTATCAGCCAGTCCATCGTCGGGCGCATGACCCGAGCCGGCGGGCGCGCCGGCGTGCGTTCGGTTTCAGACGAAGGGACCGAGGTGGAGTTGGTGCTCCCGTTGGCGAAGGTCGGCGAACCGTCATGACTGCGAGACGCGCGCGCGTGTTCCTCGTGGATGATCATCAGCTCTTTCTCGCCGGCGTCCGCGCCGAGCTCGGGGAGGTCGTCGACGTCGTCGGCGCGGCGTCGGATGTAGACGCGGCGATCGAGATGATCCGCGAGCGCGTACCCGATGTCGTCCTGGTCGACGTGCACATGCCGGCCGGAGGCGGCGCGCGGGTGATCAACGAGGTCGCGAGGACCCATCCCGATGTCCAATTCCTCGCGCTCTCGGTCAGCGACGCGCCGGAAGACGTCATTGCCACCATCCGCGCCGGAGCGCGCGGCTACGTGACGAAGACCATCGCGCCCGACGAGCTGATCGACGCGATCGCGCGCGTACGTGCGGGCGACGCCGTGTTCTCGCCGCGCCTCGCCGGCTTCGTCCTCGACGCGTTCGCCGACGTCGCGCCCGCGGCGGCGGATCCGGACCTCGACCAGCTCACGCCGCGCGAGCGCGAGGTGCTGCGCCTCATCGCCCGGGGCTACGCGTACAAAGAGGTCGCTCGTGACCTGGGCATCTCGGCCAAGACCGTCGAGAGCCACGTGTCGTCGGTCCTGCGCAAGCTCCAGCTCTCGAGCCGGCACCAGCTCGCCCGTTGGGCCTCGGATCGCCGCCTCATCTAGGTGCTCGCACGGTTCGGGCTCGCTACGGTTCGGGCCGTGGCCCTTCCCGTGCATCCTCCGTTCGAGCCGATGCTCGCCAAGCTCACCCGGGAGATGCCGCCGGCGGGCGAAGTGTCCTTCGAGCCGAAGTGGGACGGCTTCCGCTGCATCGTATTCCGCGACGGCGACGAGCTCGACCTTCAGTCGCGCAACCAGAAGCCGCTGCTGCGCTATTTCCCCGAGCTACGCGAACCACTGCTCGCGCAGCTTCCGGATCGCATCGCGCTCGACGGTGAGATCGTCGTCGCGAACGAGAGCGGCCTCGACTTCGACGCGTTGCAGCTGCGCCAGCACCCCGCCGTGTCGCGCGTAAAGAAGCTCGCGGCCGAGATCCCCGCGTCGTACATCGCGTTCGATCTCCTCGCGCTCGACGATGACTCACTGCTCGACGTGCCGTTCGGTGATCGGCGCGCCGCGCTCGAGCGCGTGCTCCAAAAAGCACTCCCGCCGGTGTATCTCACGCCGACGACGCGCGATCGCGATGTCGCGGTCGACTGGTTTTCGCGGTTCGAAGGCGCAGGACTCGACGGGGTTGTCGCCAAGCCGCTCGCCGACGGGTATCGCCCGGGCAAGCGCACGATGCTGAAGGTCAAGCACGAGCGCACCTGCGACTGCGTGGTCGCGGGATTCCGCGTGCACAAGGACGGAAAGGGGGTCGGGTCGTTCCTGCTCGGCTTGTACGACGACCACGGCGTGCTGCATCACGTCGGCGTGGCGAGCGCGATGGCGGCGTCGCTGCGCACCGACCTCGCGCGCGATGTCGAAGACCTCCGGGAGGGCGCGCTCGCCGACCATCCGTGGAAGGACTGGGCCGAGTCGATGTCGGAGGCGAGCGCGGCGGGTCAGCGGATGCCGGGCGGCCCGAGCCGGTGGAACGCGACCAAGGATCTGTCCTGGGAACCCCTGCGGATCGAGCGGGTCTGCGAGGTCGAGTTCGAGGGCATGATGAGCGGCCGGTTCCGCCACAACGCACGTTTTCGGCGCTGGCGGCCCGACAAGGATCCGGGCGACTGCACGTACGCGCAGCTCGAGGTCGTTCCGCCGGCCGAGCTGCGTGAGATGTTCGCCTGAGGCGCCCGCCCGCAGCGGCATTCGCCCGATTCCTGCCTGGTAGAGGGGGGCGGTTCGCGCTACACTTCTACGGTTGTATGGGGCGCCCCGAGGGGCGGGGGAACGTGGGCCGTGGCCCACGTTTTTTCTTGGGATCACGAGGAAGGCGCGGACTGTGAGTGCGACGGAGAGGCAACTCGAAGCGGTACGTGCCGCGGTCGAGCCTGCCGTCGCCGTGCTCGGACTCGATGTGTACGACGTCGAGTTGCTCGGCGGGGCCGGGGCGCGCACGTTGCGGGTCACCGTGACCCGGCCCGGCGGCGTCGACCTCGAGACGATCACCGCCGTCACGCATGCGGTCTCACCGATCGTCGACGGCACGTCGACCATCGGCGGCTCGTACCTTCTCGAAGTCAGCAGCCCGGGCGTCGAGCGCGCGTTGCGCCGGCCCGAGCACTACGGCTCCGCTCTGGGCGAGGAGGTTTCGGTCAAGTTCCACACTGGCGCGGGCCCGAGGCGTGTGCGCGGCGTACTCCGCGGGTTCGACGGCGTGAACTGCGTTGTCGAGTCCGAAGACGGGGTCGACGAGGAGATCGCGATCTCCGACGTCACCCAGGCGCGCACCGTGTTCGAATGGGGACCGCAGCCGCGCCCGCGGTCCAAGGACCGGGGGCGCGCGCGGGCGAAAGGGAAGTCATGAAAAACCCCGAGATGCTCGAAGCGCTCTCGGCGCTCGCGATCGAAAAGGGCATTCCCGAAGAGATCATGCTCGAGGCGCTCGCCAACGCGTTGGTTACCGCGTACAAGCGGATGCCGGAGGCGGCCGAGGAAGCGCTCGTCGAGATCGATGTCGAGACCGGCGAGATCCGCGTGATCGCGCAGGAGCTTGACGAGGACGGAAACGTGACGCGGGAGTGGGACGACACTCCCGCC
This sequence comes from Actinomycetota bacterium, assembly GCA_030839005.1. Classification (GTDB taxonomy): domain Bacteria; phylum Actinomycetota; class Acidimicrobiia; order IMCC26256; family PALSA-610; genus PALSA-610. The sequence goes on from JAUZEM010000044.1 coordinate 6,464, forward strand.
GACTTCGGGCGCATCGCGGCGCAGACCGCGAAGCAGGTGATCCTGCAGCGGATTCGCGAGGCCGAGCGCGAGATGAAGTACGAGGAGTACGCCGGCCGCGAGGGCGACATCGTCACCGGCATCATCCAACAGACCGACGCCCGCTACACGCTGCTCGACCTCGGGCGGGTCGAGGCTCTGCTGCCGCAGGCCGAGCAGGTCCCGGGCGACCGTTACGACCACGGGTCGCGCATGAAGGCGTACATCGTCGAGGTGCGCAAGACTGCGAAGGGTCCGCAGATCGTCGTGTCGCGCACACACCCCGGGCTCGTACGGCGTCTCTTCGAGCTGGAGGTCCCCGAGCTGCTCGACGGCGTCGTCGAGATCAAGGCGGTCGCGCGGGAGCCCGGACACCGCACCAAGATCGCCGTCGCGTCGAACGACCAGAACGTCGATCCGGTCGGCGCGTGCGTGGGCGCCCGCGGCATGCGGGTGCGCCAGGTCGTGAACGAGCTACGGGGCGAGAAGGTCGACATCGTCCCATACAGCAGCGAGTCGCAGGAGTTCGTCATGCGCGCGCTCGCTCCCGCCAAGGTGCGTGAAGTTCGCATCCACGAAGACACGGGCATCGCCGAGGTCATCGTCCCCGACTTCCAGCTCTCGCTCGCGATCGGCAAAGAGGGCCAGAACGCGCGGCTCGCGGCGCGGCTCACCGGTTGGCGCGTCGACATCAAGAGCGAGACCCAACTCGCGGAAGAAGAAGCGGGAGGCGGTTATGCGGAAGGCGAGTGGGTCGACGGACCCGACGGTCAGCTGATGTGGCAGCCCGCCGAGGGCGGCGAGGCCATCAGCGCGGCCGAGGCCGGCTACGGCACGATCGTGGGCGGCGAAGCCGCGCCCGAGACCGTCGCGCCCGAGACTGGGGCGGCGGCCGCGACCACGACCCAGGTCGCGCCCGAAACGCGCGACCTCGATGACGAGGAACCTCTGGCGCCGGCCGCCGAGGATGCGGCGGTACACGTCGCCGCAACGGTCGCGGACGAAGCCGGCGACGAGCTGGCGGCCGATGCCGACCTCGACGCCGAGGACCCGGACGTCCGCACGGAGGAGGAAGCGGGAATGGAAGAGACGGAGGGGGATCAGAGCTGACGGAGCCGCGCCGCACGTGCGTCGGCTGCCGTCGGACCGACCGGCCCGAGGGGTGGATCCGGATTGCGGCGACGCGTGAGGGAGCGGTAGAGATCGGCCGGACGGCACCCGGCCGGGGCGCGTGGGTCTGTTCGGGAGCCTGTTTCGCCCGGGCCGCGAAGCGGGGCATGCTCGCCCGGGCGCTGCGCCGGGACCTGACGAGCACCGAAGTTGGAGCGTTGCGCGCGAGACTAGAGAGCATCAATTTCTAAGGGAACGGACTGTTTTGGCGACGAAGAAGATCCGGGTCTACGAGCTGGCACGAGAGCTCGGCGTTGACAACGCCGTCGTGGTCGAGCTTTCCAATGAGCTCAAGATCGGGGTGAAGAGCCACTCGTCGAGCATCGACGAGCCGTCGGCCGATCGCGTTCGCCGGCTGGCCGACTCTCGCGGGTTGAAGCGCGAGCCCGTCGTCGTGGAGCCGGAGCCCGCTCCTGCGCCGCCCGAACCCGAGGCGGCAGAGCCGGTCGTCGCCCCTGTCGCGCCCGCGGCCGGTGAGCCTCTCGCTCCCGCGGTGCCCGCGCCCGTGGCGATCGAGGAACCCAAGCCTGCGGTCGTGCGATCGGCGCACCGGGTCGTCCGCTCGTCGCCCGCGCCGGCCGCGCCCGCCCCGCTCGCGCCGGTCGAGCGGCCGGCCGCGACGACGGACGTTCCGCCGCTTGCTTCTCCCGTTTCCCCCGCATCGCGGCCCGCGCCCTCGGTAGAGGAGCAGCGCCCTGCCGCGCGCGCGGCATCGACGCCGCCTCCCGTCGCACCCTCGCGTCCGACCTCCGGCAGCGGCAAGGCGATACCGCCGCCGCCGGGCGGCGCCAAGGTGCCCCCGCCGCCGCCCGGTCCCCGCACGAGCTTCGGGAGTCGTCCGGGTGGTCCCCGGCCCGGTCCGGGGAGCGGTGGCCCGTCCTCGGGTGGCGGTCGCAGTGCGCCCGGTGGTGGCGGAGGTGGCGGCTTCGGCGGGCCGCGTGGCGGTGGTGGCGGTGGCGGATACACGCCCGGGGGCGGTCCGGGTGGCGGACCCGGCGGTGGCCCGGGCGCAGGTCGCACCGGCGCGCCCGGTCGTGGCCGGGGCGGTCCCGGCGGTGGTCCGGGTGGTCCGGGCGGATTCAGTGGTGGCCCCGGCGGTCGGGGACGACCCGGTGGACCGCCGCAGCGGCGTCGCAAGAAGCGCCGTCGCGATCGCGCCGAGCTCGAACCGGCGTCGCAACGGCTCACTCCGGTGGACGCGCCGGTTCCCGAGGGCGAGATCGTCGTCGCGCG
>JAUZEM010000070.1 GCA_030839005.1 Actinomycetota bacterium
GCGACTGGTCGCGGGCGGGATCCCATGCGACCACGTCGGCGTCGGCGCCGACGCGCAGATTTCCTTTCGCGGGCCAGAGCCCGAAGGTGCGCGCGGGCGCCTCGGCACACAATCGCACCCAGTCGGCCCGGGTTATTCGACCGGCGGTCACGCCCTCCCATATCAGACCCATGCGCGTCTCGAGTCCCGGGAGCCCGCCCGGGATCTCGGTGAAGTCGGCATATCCGGCGGCGCGGTCGCGTACGCCGGCACGCCGGTCCGCCACGGTGAACGGGCAATGATCGGTCGCCACGGTCTGGACCGCGCCGGTCGCGATCCCGTGCCAGAGCTCCTCCACGTGCCACGGGTCGCGCAGCGGCGGAGTGCAGACGTACGACGCGCCGTCGGCATCGGTGAGGCGAGCCGTGTCGAGGTAGAGATACTGCGGGCAGGTCTCGGCGATGACCTCGACGCCGCGTTCGCGCGCCTTACGGACCTCGGCGAGCGCCGGCGCCGACGACAGGTGCACCACGTACACACTGGTCTCCGCGCGCCGGGCCAGCTCGGACGCGCGCGCGACGGCCTCCGCTTCGAGCTCGGCGGGCCGTGTCCGCGCGTGCTCGAGAACTCCCGTGCGGCCCTCGGCGATCGCCTGGCGCCGAAGCGCCTCGATCGCGCCGCCGTTCTCACAGTGCAACGTCACGAACGCGCCGTGCTTGCTCGTCGTGCGCATGATCTCCGCGATGACGTCGTCGTCGACCTGCAACAGCTCCGGGTAGGCCATGTACAACTTGAACGACGTGATGCCCCCTTCGACACACGCGGCGATGGTGCGCTCCGGTACGCGCTCGGTGAGCGTCATGTGCAGGCCGTAATCGATGCACGCGGGCGCGGCCCAATGTCGCCATGTCGCGAGCGCCTCCATTGGGTCCTGGCCGCGATACGCAGTCACGTAGTCGACGATGGTCGTCGTACCGCCGATTGCGGCCGCCACCGTTCCGGTGAGGAAGTCGTCGCTGACGCGCAGCTTGCCCACCGGCAGGTGCAGGTGCGTGTGCACGTCGACGCCACCCGGAACGAGCAACCGCCCCGCGCATTCCACCACGGCCTCTCCCGGTTGGGGCTCGAGCGCGGGTTCGACCGCGGCGACGCGACCGTCGCGATCCGTGCGAAGGTCGGCGCGCCGCTCGCCGTCGACGTCGAGGACGGTTCCGCCGCGCAGCAGCACGGCGTTAGGGTGCATCGCAATGGCGTTACGCATCGAATTCACCGTGGAGCCGTTCCGGGAAGGCGCGCCCGGACCGCACGTTCACGCTGCGGTCGAGGCGGCGCGAGCCGTCGGACTCGCGGTCGAGTTCGGGCCGTTCGGCAGTTCGGTCGACGGGGAAGACGATCACGTGCTGGCGGCGGCGGATGCAGTCGTCCGGGCCGCGATCGGAGCGGGTGCGACCCGTGTCTCCCTGCAGATCGCCAGGCCCGCTTGACTCGATTCACGATGGGTTCATGGCTCTGCATTGACAGTTTGTTGAATCGCGGCGGAACCTGAGAACACCATGCCCGTCATCGTCCCCGAGTCAGTCGAATCCGCACTCGCGGCGCTGGCCGCGTTTCCCGACGCGACGGTCCTCGCGGGCGGAACCGATCTCATGGTCGAGGTGAACGACGGGCGCAGGTCGCTCGCGCGGGTCGTGGCGGTCGGGCGGGTGCCGGAGCTCGCGGACATCCGCGTCGACGATGCGACGGTCGTGATCGGCGCGGCCACCACGTTCGCCCGACTCGAGCTCGATCCGGTCGCGCGCCTCGTTCCCGCCCTGGCGCTCGCGGCGCGCACCGTGGGTTCGCCGCAGATCCGCAACGCGGCCACGATCGGGGGCAACCTCGCTACGGCATCCCCGGCCGGCGACGCGCTACCGGTGCTCGTCGCGCTCGGCGCGTCGGTCGAGATCGCGGGGATGTACGGTCGCCGGCTGATACCCATCGCCGAGTTCTTCACCGGCCCGAAGCGCTCGGTGCTCGAGGTCGGCGATCTCGTCGTCGCGGTGCGCGTGCCCATACGCCGAGGGCCGCAGGACTACCTGAAGGTAGGGGTGCGCAATGCGATGGTCATTGCCGTCGCTTCGCTCGCCATCGCCGTCGATCTCGACCGGCAACGCGTCGGTATCGGCCTCGGGTCCGTCGGCCCGACGGCACTCGACGCGCCGGAAGCGTGTTCGTGGGTCGCCGCCCGGGCGCGCTGGCGAGGCGATGGCGTCGAGGTCACCGACGACGACGTGGTCGAGTTCGGCGAGCGGGTGACCGACGCGGCGCGGCCGATCGACGATCACCGCGGCACCGCGCAGTACCGTCGCCACGCGGTGGGTGTGATGGCCCGGCGCGCGCTCCGGAGGTGCACGGGGTGAGCGAGATGTACGTCCTGCGCGTCAACGGCGACGAGCACGGGGTCGCCGACGCGTGGCTCGGCGAGAGCCTGCTGTACGTCTTGCGCGAACGGCTGGGGTTTCCCGGCGCCAAGGCCGGATGCGAGCAGGGCGAGTGCGGCTCGTGCTCGGTGTTCGTCGACACCACGTTGGTGTGCGCCTGCCTCGTGCTCGCGGCGGCGGCCGTCGACTCGGAGATCACCACCCTCGAGGGGCTTCAGCCCGGCGAGCGCGGCGCCGTCACTGACGTACAGCGGGCGTTCGTGGAGACGGGTGCCGTGCAATGCGGGTTCTGTACGCCGGGATTGATCATGGCCGTCCACGCCCTCTTGGACGCCGATCCCGAGCCCACCGATCTCGCGGTACGCGAGGCGATCTCGGGCAACTTGTGCCGTTGTACGGGCTACGGCCGGATCCTCGAGGCGGTCGAGGTAGCCGTGGACGCGCGCCGAGGAGCGGTTGGTTGAGCGTCGAGGTAGGGACGCGCACCGCGGGCGGGATCGGCCAGCGCGCGATCCGCCCCGACGGCATCGGCAAGGTCCGCGGCGAGTTCGCGTTCGCCGGCGACCTCTGGGCCGAGGGGATGCTGTGGGGCCAAGCGTTGCGTTCGCCGCATCCCTCCGCGTGCATCCGCGCCATCGATATCGGCCCGGCGCTCGCGATCACGGGAGTGCACGCGGTGCTCACTGCCGACGACGTTCCGGTCAACCGTTACGGCCTCGAGCATCGCGACCAGCCGGTGCTTGCCGGTGACGTCGTCCGCTACGCGGGCGAGCCGGTAGCGGTCGTCGCCGCCGACCACCCCGACACCGCGCGCCGGGCATGCGAAGCGATCGTCGTCGAATACGAGGTTCTCGCGCCGCTCGTCGACCCGCAACTCAGCGAGTCGGTCGAGCGCCCGATACATCCCGACGGCAACGTATTTCGCGACCTCGTCATTCGTCGCGGCAGCCCTGACACCCGCGGGCCCGTCGTGGTCGAAGGTACCTACGAGGTCGGGATGCAAGACCAGGCCTTCATGGGTCCGGAGGCGGGGCTCGCGAGTCCGGCCGGGGACGGCGGGGTCGATCTCGTGGTCTCGACCCAGTGGTTGCACAACGACCGCGACCAGGTCGCCGAATGTCTCGGGCTGCCGCCGGAGCTGGTGCGCCTGACGCTGGGTGGCGTCGGGGGCGCGTTCGGTGCGCGCGAGGACGTGAGCCTGCACATTCACGCGTGCCTCCTCGCGGTCCGCACCGGTCGACCGGTGAAAATCGTGTACTCGCGTACGGAGTCGTTCTTCGGCCACGTGCATCGGCATCCCGCGCGCCTTTGGATGCGCCACACCGCCCGACCGAACGGCGAGATCGTGAGTTTCGAAGCGCGCATCCTGCTCGACGGCGGCGCGTACCGCTCGTCGAGCTACCACGTCACCGCCAACGCGGCGTGCTTCGCGGGGGGGCCCTACCGGGTACCGAACGCGCACGTGCACGCGACCGCCGTTCGCACGAACAACCCGCCCTGCGGAGCGATGCGCGGCTTCGGTGTCGTGCAGTCGTGTTTCGCGCACGAGGCGCAAATGGATTTGCTCGCCGCGGCGTGCGGGCTCGACCCGGTCGAGGTGCGGGTGAGGAATGCGCTCGCACCCGGCGACGAGCTGCTCACCGGGCAGCGGATCGAGGGTTCTCTGCCCGTCGCCGAGGTCATCCGGGCATGCGCGGCGTTGCCCCTGCCGGGCCCCGCCGTCGACGACGTGCTCGCGCGTCCGGGTGGGGCCGGACGGACGGCCGCCGCCGGTGACGTTCGCCGCGGCGTCGGCTTCGCGGTCGGGTTCAAGAATCTCATGTACGCAGAGGGCTACATGGACGGTTCGGTCGCGCGCTGTCGTATCGACGGCGGGATCGTGACCGTCTCGTGTGCGGCGGCCGAGGTCGGGCAGGGTTTCGTGACCCTCGTCCAACAGATTGCCCGGACCGTCCTCGGCGTCGAAGACGTCATCGTCGCGCCCGTCGACACCGATATGGACTCGGCGGGATCCACGTCGGCGAGCCGGCAGTCGATGATGTCGGGTGGCGCGGTCGAGAAGGCGTGCCGGGCGGCGCGGGCCGAGCTGGAGACTCGCGCGGGAGGCGATGAGATCGACATCGCCGCGCTCACCGCGCGGGTGCCCGTCGACGTCACCGAGGTTTATCACCATCGGCTCACTCATCCCCTCGACGCCGATGGGCAGGGCGACGCGCACGTATCGTTCGCGTGTGCGGCACACCGTGCAGTTGTCGACGTCGATCCGGAGCTCGGCCTCGTGCGCGTCGTTCACCTCGCCACTTCGCAGGACGTGGGTCGCGTCCTGAATCCACTACAGGTGATCGGGCAGATCGAGGGCGGCATCGCGCAAGGTGTCGGTCTGGCGGTGATGGAGGAGCTCATCGTGCAGGACGGGCAGGTACGCAACGCCAGCTTCACCGACTATTTGATACCGACCGCGCTCGACGCGCCCTCCGTCGACGCGGTTCTGATCGAAGTGCCCGAGCCGGGCGCGCCGTTCGGCGCGAAGGGTGTCGGGGAGCCGCCGACGATCTCGTCGACGCCGGCGATCGTCGCCGCGATCCGCGACGCGACCGGTGCCGCGTGCACGCGCGTGCCCGTCCGTCCGCGCGACATCGTCCGATGA
>JAUZEM010000122.1 GCA_030839005.1 Actinomycetota bacterium
CGCTGCGTCTCCCATGTCTATGGGTCGCTCGCGCTGCGTCTCCCATGTCTATGGGTCGCTCGCGCTGCGCCTCCCTCCGGTCGGCTCCGCTGTCGCTCCTCATCTACGGGGTCGCTCGCGCTGCGCCTCCCTCCGGTCGGCTCCGCTGTCGCTCACGGTCTTTGGAAGGCGGCTTCGAAGCGGCATTAGGTTCGGCGCATGGGACGATTCGACGGACGAGTAGCAGTCGTGACCGGCGCGGGTTCGGGTCTCGGGCACGCGACGGCGCGGCAGCTGGCGAGCGAAGGCGCGCCGGTGGCGTGCTTCGACATCGCGGTCGACTCGGCCGAGAAGACCGCGGCGGAGGTCGGTGAGCACGGAGGCGCCGGCCGCGCCTACCGGGTCGACGTGTCCGACCCCGACTCGGTCGCCGCCGCCATGGCCGGCGTCGCGAGCGATCTCGGCCGGCCGCAGGTGATCGTCAACAGCGCCGGGATCGGCCGCTTCGCCCACACGCACGAGCTGCCGTTCGCCGACTGGCAGCGCATCCTCGGCGTCAACCTCACCGGCACCTTCCTCGTCTGCCAGGCCGCGCTCCCGTACCTCATGGACGGCGGCGGTTCCATCGTCAACATCGCGTCGAACGCCGGCATCAAGTCCCAGCCCTACTCGATCGCCTACTGCGCGTCGAAGGCCGGCGTCGTGCACCTCACGCGCTGTCTCGCCGACGAGTACATCAAGCGGGGCGTGCGGGCCAACTGCGTCGCGCCCGGCGGCATGGAAACACCGCTGCAGCAGGCGTTCATGGAGTTCCCCGAGGGCGTCGACTGGAAGGCGATGCGCAAAGTCATATCGCCGCTCGGGAATTCGCAGCCCGAGGAAATCGCGAACGTCGTCGCGTTCATCGCGTCCGACGCGTGTCGGTACATGACCGGCTCCATCGTCTCGATCGACGGCGGCATCACGGTATGACTCCAGGTGGTCCCGGCGCGATGATCGACGACGCACGAAGCGTCTGGGAGCTGATCGAGCGGCGGTCGGTCGCGACTCCCGAGCGCATCATGCTGATCGACGGCGATCGCTCGACGACCTTCGCGCAATACCGGGTGCTGTGTGAGCGCGCGGCCGCCGGTCTGCACGAGCTCGGGGTCAGTGCCGGGACGAACGTGTCCTGGCAACTCCCGACGTGGACGGAGTCGGCGGTGCTGGTGGGCGCGCTCTGCCGCCTCGGCGCGATCCAGAACCCGATGCTCCCCATCTACCGCTACCGCGAGGTGTCGTTCATCGCGAAGCAGACGAAATGCAAGCTGTTGATCACGCCGTCGAGGTGGAACAAATTCGACTACGGGGCGCTGGCCGAACAGGTCGCGGGTGAGAACGACGACATGCACACCCTGGTGGCTGATCACAGCAATCCCGAAGGCGACCCGGCGACGCTGCCCCCGCCGCCCGCCGTGTATGCCGATCCCGCGCAGGATCCGGTGCGGTGGATCTTCTACACGTCGGGGACCACAGCCGATCCGAAAGGTGCGCAGCACACTGATCGGTCGGTGCTCGCGGGCGCGATCGGCTACGCGGAGAAGACGCACGTGGTCGCCGACGACATCGCGCTCGTGGCGTTCCCGTTCACCCATATCGGCGGCATCATCATCGGTGTGTACACGCCGTTGCTCACCGGTTCGGCCGCGGTGTTGATGGAAGCCTGGACCGCGCCGGCCTCGACCGAGCTCATCTGCCGGCACAAGGTGACGCTGGCGAACGGGGCCTCCGCGATCCACGCCGCGCTCATCGAGGAGGCGCGCGCCGACCCGGCCGCGTACGAGACAGTGCGAGACTTTCCCGGCGGAGGCTCGACCAAGCCTCCGCACCTCCACGACGAGTTGCGGAAGGTGGTGCCGAGCTCGATCGGCACGACGTCGGGATACGGCATGACCGAAGCGCCCATCGTTGCGCAGACCGACGTCGACGCGCCCGACAGCTCGAAGGCGACCGCCGAGGGCACCCCGACGCGCGGCGTCACGATGAAGATCCTCCCGAGCGGCGAGATCGTGGTGAAGGGCCCGCAGGTGATGCGGGGCTACGTCGACGGCTCGCTCGACCAGGAAGCGTTCACCGACGACGGGTTCCTGCGCACGGGCGACATGGGTCGCTTCGACGAGCACGGCGCGATCCTCATCACCGGGCGGGTCAAGGACATCATCATCCGCAAGGGCGAGAACGTCTCGGCCAAGGAGGTCGAGGACGTCCTCTACGGACACCCGAAGATTGCGGACGTCGCGGTGCTCGGCATCCCCGACGAGGAACGGGGTGAGATGGTCGTCGCGTTCGCCGTCCCCAAAGATCCGGCCGACCCGCCGACGCTGCTCGACGTACGCGAGCACTGCACGCGCGTGGGACTGATGATGCAGAAGGTCCCCGAGCGCATCGAGGTGATCGACGTCATGCCGCGGAACCCGAGCGGCAAGGTGCCGAAGCACGAGCTGCGCGCCCGGATCATCCCCCCGCGCGGTTGACCAGCGCGTCGAACAGGCGCTGTTGGGCGCGGTCGTCGGCCGCGGTGTCCTCCGGGTGCCACTGCACGGCCAAGAGGAACGCGCCGTCGAGCTCGAGGGCCTCGACGATGCCGTCGGCCGCGCGCCCGACGACGCGCAGGCCGTCGCCGAGGTGCGCGATCGCCTGATGGTGATGACACGACGCGGTGACCCGCGTGCTGTCCATGACCTCGGCGACCAGCGAGCCGGCGTCGAGCGTCACCTCGTGTTGCCGGGCGCCGCCGGCCACGCCCGGTTCGCCGTGACGCGGCACCCCGGGATCGTCGGGAATGTGCTGGTGCAGCGTGCCGCCGCGGGCGACGTTCAACACCTGAATGCCGCGACAGATCGCGAGGGTTGGCATCGAACGGACGAGCGCGGCCTCCGCGAGGGCGCACTCGAAGTCGTCGTCGGCCGACTCGACGCCATAGACGCTCGGGTGCGCGGTCTCGCCGTAGCGCGAGGGATCGACGTCGGGACCACCCGTGAGCACGAGAGCGTCTATGCGCGCGAGCAGGTCCTTCGGGTCGCGCGTGTCGTTCACGATCACGGGCTGACCGCCGGCGCGCAGGACGGCGTCGACATAGGAATAGGGAAGCGCCGCCGCGCCCGAGTACGGCCACTTGTCGGTGCGACCGAGGCGACGCCCGGTGAGCGCGACGATCACCACTGGTCGAAGTTGCGGCGCCGTTCCCAGTCGGTCACCGCGCGGTTGAAGTGCGCCCATTCCTGGCGTGCAGTGTTCAGCAGGTGGTCGTGGACGTCGGGGCCGAACGCGTCGGCGGCGATCTTCGAGCCCGCGAACGCGTCGATCGCCTCCACCAGGCTGTCGGGTACCCGGTCGAGGCCGGGTGCCGCGTACGCGTTTCCGTCGAAGCGCGGGCCGGGGTCGAGGCCGTGCTCGATGCCGTGCAGACCGGCGGCGATCGTGGCCGCGTAGGCGAGATACGGGTTCACATCGCCCCCGGGAATGCGCGACTCGAGCCGGAACGACGCACCGTGGCCGACGATCCGGAACCCGCAGGTGCGGTTGTCGATGCTCCACGCCAGCGCCGTCGGAGCCCACGACTCCGGCTGATAGCGCTTGTAGGAGTTGACGGTCGGGGCGTACATCCACGCGAGCTCGTGGCCGCATGCGATCTGCCCTCCGAGCCATCCTCGGAACGCCTCCGAGAGATGATCGGGCGCAGTCGCATCCCACATGATCGCGTCGCGACCGTCGGCCGACCACAAGCTCGAATGGACATGGCACGACGAGCCGACCTGGTCGGCCGAGTACTTGGCCATGAAGGTGATCGCGCGTCCGTGCTGGGCCGCGATCTCCTTGGCGCCGTTCTTGTAGATGACGTGGCGATCGGCCATCTCGACCGCGTTCGCGTAGACGAGATTGATCTCGTGCTGTCCTTTCCCGGCTTCGCCCTTGGAGAACTCGACCGGAACTCCCGCGCCGTCGATACCGTTGCGGATGTCCCGGATGAGGTACTCGTCGCGAGACGTCTGGAGGATGTGGTAGTCCTCGACGACGAGGGAGTGCGGGGTGAGATTGGTGTAGTCCTTGGCGGCCGCTTCCTCCAGCGACTCGCGGAAAACGAAGAACTCGAGCTCGCTGGCGAAGTTGAGCGCGAACCCGGCGGCGGCCGCCCGCTCGACCTGGCGCTGCAGGATGCGACGGGGCGAGACCTCCACCGGCGCGCCCGTCTCCTCGTCGAGCAGGTCGCACAGCACGAGCGCCGTCTTCTCGAGCCACGGGATCTTGCGGATCGTCGCGAGATCGGGCTGCGCGGCCATGTCGCCGTAACCCTGGTCCCAACTCGCGAACGTGTATCCGGGAAGGACGTTCATCTCACTGTCGACCGCGAGGAGGTAGTTGCACGCGTGCAGGGGCTCGGTGCCACCGCCCATGTGCTCACTCCAGTACGAACCGGTGACCCGCTTGCCGACGAGACGGCCTTGCAGGTCGGCGAACGCGACGAGAACCGTGTCGACCTCACCTGCCGCGATTGCCTCCTCGAGCGACGCTCCGTCCAGCATCCCGCGCGCGGTCATGGAGGCAGCCTAATTACTCGGGCGTCACGTACGCGGCGGTGATGCCACCGTCGACGACGAGCGACGCACCGGTCATGAACGAAGCGTCATCCGAGGCCAAGAAGAGCGCGGCGCGCGCCAACTCCTCGGCGCGGCCGAGCCGGCCCATCGGGATGTGCACCATGCGTCGCGCGCGCCGAGCCGGGTCGGACAGGAGCTCCTCGAGCAACGGCGTCTGGATCGGTCCCGGGCAGAGCGCGTTCGCCCGGATGCCCCGGCGCGCGTACTCCACTGCGATTTCGCGGGTCATCGACAAGACGCCGCCTTTGCTCGCGGTGTACGCGATCTGTGCGGTCGCCGCGCCCATCAGCGCGACGAACGACGCGACGTTGACGATGCTGCCGCCGCCCGACGCGATCATCGCCGGGATACCGGCCTTGCACCCGAGCCACACGCCCTTGAGGTTGATCTCCATGACCTTCTGCCACGTCGACTCGGGCGTGTCGAGCACGCCACCGTCGTCGGCCGGGAAGATGCCGGCGTTGTTGTAGAGCACGTGCAGCGCGCCGTAGCTGTCGGTGGCGCATTGCACCATCGCCACGCAGTCGGACCAACTCGACACGTCGGCGCGCACGTAGGTGGCGTCGCCCCCGGCGGCGCGCACGCCGGCGACGGCCGCCTTCCCCGCGTCGTCCACCACGTCGGTGATCACGACGCGGGCGCCTTCGCGCGCGAACAGCTCGGCCGCAGCCCGTCCCATTCCGCTCCCCGCGCCGGTGATGAGCGCGACCTTCCCTTCGAGCCTCGCGGTCATGACGTCACCTTCTGGTAGTCGCGCGGTCCCTCCACCACTTCGAGCTGCAGCGCGGTGGTGAAACACGCCTTGAGGTGCGGATCGTTCTCGCGCACGAAGTCGTCCATTTGATTGGTCACCGGCTTGATTGCGTTCACGGCCGGCAGGATGAGTCTCACTTTGCCTCCGGTGGTCGCCGCTTTCGCCAAGTCGTCCGCGTAGCGGCCGCGCGCGTCGACCATGCGTCCCCAGTCCGCGCTCCAACCCCGCAGCGCGGCCGCCGGGGTCTTGGCGCGCGGATGCACCGTCTCGAATCGCGCCACCATCGCGCGCAACACCACGTTCTCGGCCCGAACGCGCGCGACGCGGTCCGCGCCGAGCCGCGGGGAGGGGTTCGGCAGCGCCTTCAGCTCCGCCTGCGTATGGAGGCACGCGGTGGATACCGCGGCGGCCGACGCGTCGTCGAGTCGCTCCGGCGAGTGCGAGCCGACGAGCGTCCAGCCCAGGATGATGCCGATGCCCACGATCGCGACGAACAACGCGAGGACGACGAATTCCCACGGCGCGTGCGCTCGGCCGGCCTTCGCCCGGTGCGCCGCCCCGTTGGGGTGTGGCGCGCCGAAGGTAGGCGGCGGTGCCGAGTCCCCGGACTCCGGTTCCTGGGGCTCGTCGCGCACTGCTGCATCCTCCTCGGCGACGCTCCGATATCGCCAACCGGAGCACCGCGCCCGTTTTCCAACCAAACTGTTTGGCGGAAAAGTGCTGCGGGGCGCCGGTTACTCACCGAACTGTTTGGCGGAGCGTCAGGTGACGTCGAGGCGCATCGTCAGCGCGTCGCCCGATTCGCCCACGACCTCGAAGCCGTACCGCGCGTACAGGGGCCTCACCGGATTGTCGCGGTTCACGCTCAGGCTGATCGCCCGCGTGCGATCCCGCTCGGCGCGCGCGATCACGGAGCCCAGCAACAGGGTGCCGACCCGCTGACCGCGGAACTCGGGGTACACGGCGATCGCGAGTTCGGGGATGTCGTCGGCGACGTAGCCGTAGCCGGGCTC
>JAUZEM010000132.1 GCA_030839005.1 Actinomycetota bacterium
GGCGTCGGTTGCGCCGCGACGTCCCGGCTGGCAACGACACGTTTCCGCCGTCCTCATGCTCGCCGCGGTGTCGGCGCTCGTTTTGGCGTTCGCGCGGCCGACGACGACGAAGAAGGTGGCGCGCCAGCGGGGCACGGTCCTGCTGGCCATCGACACGTCGGGCTCCATGGCGGCGACCGACGTCACACCGAGCCGGCTGGTCGCGGCCGAGGCTGCGGCGCGTCGGTTCATCGCAGGTTTGCCGTCGGGTCTGAAGGTCGGGCTGTTGTCGTTCGACAGCAGCGCGCGCGTGCTGGTCACACCGACGTCGGATCACGTCCCCGTGCTTGCGGCCGTCGACGGGTTGTCGATCGGAGGAGGGACGGCCACCGGAGACGCGATCTATAGCGCGCTCGCCGCCGTCTCCGCACTCCCGCCCGGGGCCGACGGCAAGAAAGCCCCGGCGGCCGTTGTCCTCATGAGCGACGGTTCGCCCACCATCGGACGCGCCGGGCAGACGCCCGACGAGACCGTCAGCGAGGCCACGGCGGCCGCGAGCAAGGCCGGCGTGCCCATCGAGACGATTGCGTTCGGTACGCCGGACGGCACGGTCGTGATCCAAGGGGAGACGGTCCCGGTCCCGGCCGACCCCCAGGCGATGGCCAAGATCGCGTCGGGGAGTGGCGGCAAGTCGTTCACCGCCACGACCGGTAACCAGCTGAATGCCGTCTACGACCAGATCCGTCGTACCGTCGGCTTCGACACGGTCCGTACCGACATCACCGAATGGTTCACCGGTCTCGCGCTGCTTCTTGCCGTGCTGACCGCGGGTGCCGCGCTCGTGTGGATGCAGCGCATTCCGTAGTTACGCCCCGCGAGTCGAAGACGTGGGAAATTGGGACATGTCGATGGCAATCGAGTTGTGATGAACCTCGAGGTGCGGGACATGGTTCCGGCGGACCTACCGGCGACCTTGGACATTTACAACGACCTGATCGAGTCGACCACGGTGGCGTGGACCGAGCGCCCGCAGACACTGGACGAACGTCGCGCGTGGTTCGCGGAGCAGCGCCGCCGCGGCTTCCCCACGCTCGTCGCCGTCGACGGTCCCGAGGTCGTGGGTATGACGAGCTACGGCGACTTCCGCGACAGCGTCCACTGGCCGGGGTATCGGTTCACGGCCGAGCACTCCATCCACGTTCGCGACGATCGACGCCGAGGCGGCATCGGCCGGGTCCTGATGCACGAATTGATCTCGCGCGCGCGACGCAACGACATCCACGTGCTGGTCGCGGGCATCGATTCCGACAACATCGAATCGATTCGCTTTCACGAGCAGCTGGGATTCGCCGAGGTCGCGAGGATGCCGGAGACCGGGCACAAGTTCGGCCGGTGGCTCGACCTCGTGCTGATGCAGCGCATTCTCGACGGAGAAATCGAGGCATCGTGACCGCGCCGCCTCCACCACCCGATCGTCGTTACTCTACGTGGCCGGAAGTGATCGGATAGTGTGTCTGACGTGGCGCAATAAGCCTTGCGTCGCGTATGAGGTTCGTGTGTACGCTCTAGGTGGTTTTCGCGGGGCGGCCCAACCGCAGCATCGAGGTGTGTCGTGCAATATCGCCCCATCATCGTCGTCGCCGCGATCTCGTCGGCGACGATCGGGATCCCGGCCGCACCCGCCGCATCCGAAAACGCCGGGCGTGCGCCCATCCCGAGCGCGATCGCGGCGCGGAGCACGTCGAATGCCGTGATCGTCGGGCGCGACGTGAGCTTCCCGCAGTGCGGCGGATCGATGCCGCGCGAACGAGGGGCGGCCTTCGGGGTTCTCGGGACGAACAACGGCACGTCGTTCACGCGGAATCCGTGCCTGGTCACCGAGCTGGCCTGGGCCAAGCGCCTCGCATTGCCTCCTGCGTTCTATGCGAATACCGGCAACCCGGGTCCGCGACGCGCCAAGCACTGGCCGCTCGGCCAGACGGCGCCGAAGGTATGCGCAGCTTCGGATCCGAATTCGCTCGGGTGTTCCTACGACTATGGATGGAACGCCGCGTGGGCGTCGTACACCGCCGCCACTGATGCCGCCCAGCGTTTGCACGGCGTGGATCGCGTGAACGCGCGCTACCGCGCCGCCAACGTCGACTGGTGGCTCGACATCGAGACCATGAACAGCTGGCAGCCGATCGACGGACCCGCGACAACCGCGGCCTACCGACGCGACGTCGCGACGATCGCGGGCGAGGTAGACGCGCTCCGCATTGCCGGTGTCGCCCGCGTCGGCATCTACTCGACGCCGCAGCAATGGAGTCAAATCACCGGAGGGTCGAAGGTCACGCAGGGCCGCTTCTCGGACGCACCGCAATGGCTCGCGGGATACGCGTCGCACGCCGCAGCCGTCGCGGGATGCGCGCATCCGGGCTTTACCCGCGGCCCGGTCCGCATGACCCAATATCTCGGCGCCGACGGTTTCGACGCCAACATTGTCTGCACCGAGCGCAATCTCGGCTGAGAGGGGCGCCGTCGTACGGGCGGGCCCTTCATGTGCCACAGAAAAGGCGCGATAGTTACGGATTGATGCGGTTCGAGGATCGATCTGACGCCGGACGCCGGCTCGCCGCCCACCTCTCCGAGCGCTCCGACCTGCCGAGCGACGAGCTCGTCGTGCTCGGACTCCCACGCGGGGGCGTTGTGGTCGCGTACGAGGTTGCGGCCGCGCTCGGAGCGCCACTCGACGTGATCCTCGTCCGCAAGCTGGGCGTGCCGTTTCAGCCGGAGCTGGCCATGGGCGCGATCGGCGAGGGCGGTGCGCACGTCGTCGACGAGGCGGTGGCCCGCGAGGTGCATGTGAGCGCCTCGGACCTGGCGGCGGTGGAGAACCGAGAACGCGACGAGCTCGCCCGTCGTGTCCGTCGTTTCCGGGGCGATCGCGAACCCTTGTCACTTGTCGGTCACACCGCACTCATCGTCGACGACGGCATCGCGACGGGCTCGACTGCGCGCGCCGCGTGTCAGGTCGCACGCGCCCGCGGCGCGGCGCGGGTCATCGTCGCGACGCCGCTGGCATCGCCGGGTGCGGTCGCGCGCCTGGGACGCGACGCGGACGAGGTGATTGCCCTCGAGCGCCCGGAATGCCTGCGGGCGATCGGCGAGTTCTACGACGATTTCTCGCAAACGAACGACGCGGAGGTGATGGAGATCCTCGACCGTGGATCTCGCGCTCGATGAGGCTACGGTCGCTTCTCGGGAGGCGCTCGTGGACGCGACCACTCGCGATCCGAACGAATTCGCACAGGAGCTGTTCGACGGGCTGCCGCGCCGCTACGACACGCTCGCGGAGGTGCTCTCGTTCGGGCAGAACGGTCGCTGGCGGGACGAGATGGTGCGCCACGTCGAGGACCGGCGCCCGACCTCGATCCTCGACGTCGCGACCGGAACAGCCGGGGTGGCGCTCGAGCTCGCAGGCCGTACGCCGGCGCGGGTCACGGGACTCGACCTGACTCACCCGATGCTCCGCCAAGGACAGGAGCGCGTCGAGCGCGCGGGCGCCACAGATCGCGTGCGTCTCGTCGTCGGACAGGCCGAACGGCTCCCGTTCCCGGATGCCACATTCGACGCGCTCACCTTCACCTATCTCTTGCGATATGTCGCCGACCCGGCGGCAACATTGCGCGAATTGGTGCGGGTGATCAGGCCGGGTGGATCGATCGCCAGTCTCGAGTTCGCCGTTCCCGGCCATCCGTTCTGGCGCGCATGCTGGTGGCTCTACACGCGGCTGGTGTTGCCCGCCGCCGGCTATGTCACCGGCGGCAGGGAGTGGTACGACGTGGGGCGGTTCCTCGGACCGAACATCTCCGCGCACTATCGGCGATATCCCGTGAGCTGGACTGTGCACGCGTGGACGGAGGCCGGACTCGCCGACGTGAAGGTGCGCTCGATGAGCCTCGGCGGCGGTCTCGTGATGTGGGCGCGGAAGTTGGACGCGTGACTACTGCGCGCCCTGCCTTCTACGCGGCGCGTCCGGGAGGCTGGCGCGACTGGTGGACGATCCTCCATCCGCCGTATACCGCCTGGCATCTCTCGTACGTCGTCATCGGCGCGACGCTGGCGCCGAGCACGGACGGAGGTCGCCTCGCGGCCACGTTGTCGGCGTTTTTTCTCGCCGTCGGCGTCGCGGCGCACGCGCTCGACGAGTTGCACGGTCGGCCGTTGCACACGGACATTCCGAGTGCAGTGCTGGGAACTGTGGCTGCGCTTGCACTGGGTGGCGCGTTGGCCATCGGTTTCGCCGGAGTGAGTCGGACCGGCGCGGGTCTCCTCGCGTTCATGGCGCTCGGTCCGGTGCTCGTGGTCGGGTACAACGCGGAGCTCTTCGGCGGAAAATTGCATTCGGACATCGGCTTTGCCGCGGCCTGGGGCGCGTTCCCAGTGCTGACCGGCTACTTCGTGCAGGCGGGACGACTCGACCTGACGGCAGTCGCCGCCGCCGTCGCGGCGTTTGCCCTCTCCTCGGGGCAGCGGTCCTTGAGCACCGAGGCGCGCTTGCTGCGTCGGCATGCCGCATACGTCGAGGGGACCTTGACCATGCACGACGGAAGTGCGCGGCCGATCAACGAGCAAGTGCTGCTGGAACCGATCGAGCGTGCATTGCGATGGATGTCGTACGCGGTGATCGCGTTGGCGATCGCGTTGCTCGCCGCGCGCGTGTGGTCGTGACGCCTCGTTCGACCCGGGATTGCTCGACCCGGGCTGAGTAGGGTCGCGCGATGGACAAGGCGACATTCGAAACGTTGTTCGACGTGCGCGATCGCGTCGCGATCGTGACCGGCGGGACACGCGGCATCGGTCGCGCCATCGCCGAAGGATTCGTGTGCGGCGGCGCGAAGGTCGTCGTCAGTAGCCGGAAGTCGGAGGCATGCCGGGACACGGAAGCGCACCTGCGCCGTATCGGGAGCGGAGGCGACGCACTCGCGGTGCCCGCGCACATGGGCGACCTCGATGCGGTCGCTGCAGTCGTCGATCAGACCGTCAGCCGTTTCGGCGGAGTAGACATCGTCGTCAACAACGCGGCCAACGCGCTCACCCAGCCGCTCGGCGCCTTCACCGCCGAGGCGTGGCAAAAGTCGTTCGACGTGAACCTCCGCGGTCCGGTGTTCCTGATCCAAGCCGCGCTGCCGCACCTCGAACGCAGCGAGCACGCGGCGATCGTCAACGTCATATCGGCCGGTGCGTTCCTGTTTTCGGCCAACGTCGCGATGTACGGCGCGGCGAAGGCCGCCTTGATGTCGTTCACCCGGTCGATGGCGGCCGACTTCGCGCCCCGAGGGATCCGCGTCAACGCGCTGGCGCCCGGCACCGTCGATACCGACATGGTGCGGGCGAACACGCCCGAGGCCCAGAAATCGATGGCGAACGCGAGCTTCATGCGCCGCGCCGCGAGCCCCGACGAGATGGTCGGCCCCGTGCTCTATCTCGCGTCCGACGCGTCGAGCTTCATGACCGGCCAGGTCCTCCTCGTCGACGGCGGCCTCGTCCCGCACTAGTCATCTCGCGACCGACATGAGATCGGCGAAGCCGGAGGGTGCGTGCGCGCCGATGCAGCCGTGCTCGAAGATGCCGTAGCCTTCGTGGCCTTCGAAGGTCACCCGGGCGACGTGATCCCACAGTGAGAACGCGGCGCGGCCGGTGACCGCGGGATCCTTGTAGTCGTACTGCGATCCTTCGACCCACCCGTCGCCCTTCCAGACTCCGTGGGTCCAGTCCGGGTCGGCGCCGTAACCGCAACCGACATTCAGGGAGATGCCGATCAACGGCTCGATCTCGAGCGTCGACTTCTTGCCGTCGCGGTTCGTCAGCTCGATCGACGCGCCTACGGGATTGCGCGTGCCCGACTGGTAGCGGATCTCGGGCAACGGCCAGCCGAGCTGCTCGGGCGAACGTCCGGAACTTTCGGGGAACACCCGGACCGCGAAGTTCGTGTTGCGCAAGCCGTCGCGGTCTTCCTCGAGAATCACGTGCAGCGCGAAGTCGTCGAACCGCAGGGGGATCCAGCACCACCACATGCCCGTGAAGTCGTTCGGCCGGCCGGGAGGCTCGGCCTCGCCGACGGGGCGGATGCCCCACGAGCGGTCGCGGGTCGCGGTGTAGCGATCAGGTGTCACTCGAACGGTGTCGCCGTCGACCCGCAGCTCACCTTCCCAGGTGCCGACGCCCGCGAATCGAGATGCGTCGAGCAGGATGCGATCGCCCTGCCGGCGAATGTGCTGGGGCTCGGCTATCGGCCCGTACTCCGAGCGGTACACGAGGTCGAAGCCGATGCCGTGAGCGTCGGCATCGCAGATCAGCCGGAGCTCGCGGAACGGCACGATCACCTCGATGCGGTACGGACCTATCTGCTGGCTCATCTTGTCGTCGGGACGTGCGCCCGACGTGCGTATGGCCCACTGCTTGTCGCCGCGCCGCACGGTGGCGTACGCGTCCGTCACGCCGAGATTCGGGTACACACCCATGCCGGTGATGAAGTACGCGTCGGCCTCGTGATCGACGCCTTGGTAGATGCACCGGTCGTACACGTTGCGGTCGCTGCTCGCGACGTAACGCATCGGCAACGCCACTTGGTGGATCGGGTATTCGTCGAGGGGATCGAACTCCAGCACGTCGCGGTCCTAACTCCTGAAGTGTCGATCGAGCACCGTGACCGGCGCGCCTTCGCGCACCGCGCCGAGGCGGGCGCGTCCCGTCGCGACGGCGTCAGGGTCGGCCGACGCGAGTGGCGGCAACGCGAAGCCGCTGTACATGACGCGGCGCTCGCGTTCGACCGGCGGCTGGGCCATGTGCATCGTGCAGCTGAGGTGCAGCGTGACGTCACCGGTGCGCGTGGCGAGCGGAACCTCGGGCAGATCGAGGTCGGGTTGGCGGATTCCAGACCACACGAGCGCGCGATGCGAGCCCGCGAGCACCCACAGCTGGCCCGACACCGCGTCGGCGCCGGTCACGGAGACGCCGACAGTCAGGCCGCAGCATTCGTAGGAGTGACGGCCGATCCCGCAGTCCTTGTGCCACGGGATGTCGGAGATGCCCTCGGTGACGCCGATCGGCTTGAACAATGCCTCGATGCGGTTGTTCGTACGCTTCGTGCCGAAGCGGTGACCGGTGCCCGCGATCGACGCGAGGTCGAGGAACCGCGCGTCTTCCACCAGCGCGCGGGCACCGTCCGACTCACGGTCGAAACCCTGCATGCGCACGAGGCGGGTGGCTCCGTCGTTCGTACGCGCCCACCAGGAACGGCCGTCGCCTTCGGTGTACATCGGTGCGCTGCGATCCATGTCGGCGGAGATCGCGTCCATCTCGGAGGAGTCGAAGAGTCCTCGGATGTGCAGGAACCCTGCGGTCTCGAGGAAATGCCGCATCTCGGCCCGGTCGTCGTCGGGGTGGAACGCGCGCATGAGGTCGAGCGGACCTCCGTCGCGGTCTTCGAACGAGACCGATCCGGGGGTATAGATG
>JAUZEM010000161.1 GCA_030839005.1 Actinomycetota bacterium
GGATCGGCCAGTGCGGCGATGCGACTCGCGATATGCACCGCGATCCCCGCGACATCGGATGCGCGGAGTTCGATTTCGCCAGTATGCAAACCGGCGCGCAAGGTGATGCCCTGGGCGTGGGCCGCTTCGAGGAGCGCGGCCCCGCAGCGCACCGCCCGCGCCGGACCGTCGAACGTCGCCAGGATCCCATCGCCGAGTTGTTTTACAACGCGGCCCCGATAGTCCGCGACGACCCGGCTCATCGTCTCATCGTGGTCATCGAGGATGCGCCGCCATGCATCGTCGCCACGCGCCGCGAGCTGTTCCGTCGAAGCGACCATGTCGGTGAACAGCACGGTCGACAACACCCGGTCGTGTTCGAGCCCGACTCCTGGCCCGGGCTCGGCGAGGAACCGTTCGACCTCCGCGAGAACCGGCGCAGTGTCACCCAGGAAGATGTCGTTCTCCGCGCCGGGCAACTCAACGAACCGCGCGTTGGGAATCAGGCCCGCCGCCGCACGGCTGGTCTCGACATCCCACACCCGGTTCTCGCGCCGGTGCAACACCAGCGTCGGGGTACGCAGCGCCGGGAGAACCGAGCCCATTTCCCTCCCCGTTGTCGCCCCCGCAATGTGGCGCGCCATCTGGTCGGGGCTGTGCGCGAGCCGCGTGGCATGACCCCACCATCGTTGTACGACCGGATCATGCGCAGCGCGCGGATTCTCGAACCGCAACCGTTCCGGACTCCGAAGCCTCATCGCGAAACGCTTCCTCTGGAGCGCCGAGAGCCCGGACAACTCTGGATAAGACCGCCGCACGTGGACCAGAATCAATGACTGGACACGCTCGGGATACGTCGCCGCGTACGACGGGCACGAAGCGCCACCACTACCCATCTCGAAGAGGCTCGCTCGCTCCGAATCCGCGGCACGAAGAACCGCGCGCATGTCGTCGGCGAAAACCTCCGTGTTGGACGCGGTTGAATCGAGATATTCGTCCGACGCGCCGAACCCCCGTACGTCCCAGGTGATGACCCGGGCCAGACGACCCAACGCCTCCATGAACGTGGCCAGATGGGGCCACTCCCAGATCAGGTCGATCGGGAAACGGCTCTGCGGAATTGCGAGATCGGTCGGTCCCTCGCCGAACACCGTGAACGCCAGATAGTCCCCATCGCGCTCCGCGTACCGAACCTCGGCGTGCCGCACACCCGGAGTCTTACGCGATACCGCTTCCGACGCCGGTTGACCTCAGGAATCGCCGAACTCAGGAATCGAGCCTCGGAGGTGCTCCCCGGGCGTCGTCGGGGATGTGTGTCACTTGGAGCGCCGTGAGGTCGTCCCGGATCGCACGCGCCAGCGCGGCGAGGTCTTCCCGGCTCGCAAGACCGAGCGACGCGAGCTGACGTTGCACCTCGTCGCGCACCTCCGCATGCACGACTTCCCGCAGCTCCTCCGCGTGCTTGCGTTGCAGCTCGTCCCGAGCGTCGACCGCGGCCGCGATCCGGTCAGCGGCAAGTTGACCTTGGGCGGCAAGGTGCTCCTTGAGCTCGGAGGCGACCGTCCGGAGCTGCTGCTGCACTTCGGCGCGAACTGTCTGCCGCAGCTCTTCGATGCGGTCCCGGCCGCCGCGGCCGACCAGCTCATCGACCGCGGCCGAGATCTGTTCGGTTGCCTGCCGTCCCTGTTCGACGAGCTCGGTGCCAAGTTGTACGGCTTGGGTCCGACCGGTCTCGGTGAGTTGTCTCCCGGTCTCCAACAGTCGCTTCAAATCCAGGGACTGGGCCATAGTGTCGTCTCCCACGTCAGACCGGCTTCGACCGGAACGTCGTTCGCGCCGTGATGCTACGACCCGGACGCCGAGATGCAACCGCTCTCAGCTCGCCACCCTCACCGGGTGCGCGGTGTCGGAGAAGTCATAGGTCGCGCTGAGGGACCCCTTGGTGATCGTGATCTTGCCCGACAGCCACGTCGATTTCATGAACGGGCTGTCGAAGAGGTACGTCGGCCCGTAATCGACGGGAGAGCCGTTCACGAGCGGAGTCGTTGCGGTGCTGTAGAAGGTGAACGTTGTTCCGTTGCTCGCCGTGTAGTTGAAAACGCCGCCGGCGTAGGTCCGTGTGTTGTCCAGAATGTCGGACTTGAAGGCGTCGAAGGTCGCGTATTGATCGACGGTGGCCGCTTCGAAGACGATGGGTGATCCTGGCGCGGCCAATTTGATGAAACGGCGGTCGATCGAGGCCGCCTTGTTCTTCGCCGGATCGAGCCAGGTGTAGCTGGTGCCGACCGGACGAACGGCCAGGTACGCCCTCCCCTCCTGCACGAACAGCCAACCGGCTTGCTCGTCGACGGTGTCGAGACTGGCGGCGAAGTAGACGAGCGTTGGCTGATCCGAGTAGCCGTTCTTGCGGGTGATGAGCACGTTCTTCTTCTGCACCGAGAAGAACGCGTCCTGCGTCTTGTCGACGCTGGTCGGGGCCGCTTGCGGGTAGACGCGGGCGTCCGGCGTTGTGTTGAAGATGATCCCCTGCCACCGGTTCTGATTGCTCGGGCCGATATGGGTGTCGCCCGATTTCAGCTCGGCGGTCCCCAAGACGTAGTCAGGGGTGGTGTAGGTGTCGTTGCGAATGCTCGTCGTCTTGTCGACGTGCCAGTCCTTGTTCTGGTCCCAGCCTGACGGCCCGACACCGGGGCGTCGCGTGACGTACTCATAGCTGCCGTTGCCGGCGGGATCGGTTTCCAGCGATCGGACGACCTCTGGTGGGTTGTAGCCGCTCGTGGCGAGGGCCATGATGTGGTTGCCGGCCGATGGGCCCGGCCCGTACAGAAGGTTCGCGAAGTCCGTCATCGCATCCCTTTGTCCGTCGTAGGAGTCCGCAGGATACGAGCGACTCTTGGCCCCGCCGCCGACATTGTGTACCTGTTGTTGCGCGAAGTCGGCGAAGTCGAGGTCGAGGAACATCCCGGCCTTCTTGCGCAAGATCGGGTCTTCTGCGAAGTCGTAGATGTTCATGATCGCTTGCAGGGTGTACCCGTGGTAGCCGGGGGCGCCGGCCTCGACGAACAGACCGCGCTTGGCGCGCTCGTCGAAGTAGTTGATCCAGTTGTCGTGCCAGGCCTGATATTGCTGGCTGACCGTCGAGCCGTCCTGGTAGATCTTGCCCTGGTACTCCGGACGGTGCCTGAACGCCTGCGCGGCGAGCAGGTCGAAGCTCTCCAGCTGCGCGTCCTGGTTCTCACTGCCGTAGATGCTCCACGAATCGCCCGCCTGGCTCAGCATGCTGTGGGAAGAGGCATACGCCCACATCTGGGCAACGAGGTTGGCGCCCGCGCCGGTCGTCATCCGGCCGGGAAAGAAACTGCTGCCCGCATTGAAGAGAAAGTACGGGCGGATCAGATAGGCCAACCACAGGTTGCTGCCGGTCGCCTTCAACGAAGGGTCGCAGTTCAGACCGGTGACGTGACTGATCTGAACCGCGGCGAGCTTGTTGTTCGCGTCAGCGGTGTTCTGACCGGTCCACAACGCGGCCAGCGCGTAATCCAGATAGCCCCAGTGATCCGTACAGCCGCTCATCGGAGGCCATGGGTGGTCGATGTGGTCCTGAATCACTTGGTTCATTCGGCTCTCGTAGCCCGTGGCGTCGGACGGGTAGACGAAGATGCTGTACGACTTGGTCGCGCTCGACCCACCGGTCGCGAGCGCGTTCACCAGGAAGGTGTACGCACCGGGTTGGGTCGGGACGCCGCTGATGCTCCCACCGGCGAGGGCCAAGCCGGGCGGCAATTCGCCACTCCACACACTCCACGTCGCTCCGCTGCCGAACGACAGGCTCGCCTGATACGGCTGCCCGACGTGCGCCGGAGCGGTCGCCAGGGTCGCCGGGGCGATATCCGTCGCCGACGCGTAGGAGGAAGTGCCCAATGGGAGGCCGAAGAGGGCAACGATCAGATACACCACCGGGACGGCGAGCAGCCGGAACCCGGACGCCTCGCGCCGGCTGATCAGACCTTTGTGCGGCGTCGTCAACCAGGCGCGGAACATTTGGATTTCCCCCGAAATCGTTTAGCCCGTGACCTCGCTGCGGACGGTTTCGTCCGCGCCCGGTGTCACGCCTCGTTATCGGCCGCGCGCGCTGCGCTTCTTGAGCGAGCCGGCCGTGCAGGCGGTGGTCGCGTCGGCGCTCGGTGATGCTGCGGTGACGATGCCGTCACGATGCGGTGACGATGAGGGGACGACGGCGTGACGATGAGGGGACGACGGCGTGACGATGGCGTTGCGCAGCGGTATCGTCCGCCCGGAGCGATCCATGACCGACGTGCGACCTCTCGACCGATCGTTGTGCGCGAGCGCCGAACTTCTCGATCTCGGAGCGGGCGCGGGCGCGCGGCTCTTGAACGAGGTGCGTCGCCTCGGCGTCGCGCATCCGCTCGGAATCGAACGCAACCCGGCGAAGGTCGCTCGGGCGCAGGCCGCCGG
The DNA here is from genome assembly GCA_030839005.1 of Actinomycetota bacterium. Lineage (GTDB taxonomy): Bacteria > Actinomycetota > Acidimicrobiia > IMCC26256 > PALSA-610 > PALSA-610. Next base: position 4,456 of record JAUZEM010000161.1, read on the forward strand.
AGCTCCGGTGTACGAGGCCGACTTCACCCATCTCGATCCGCGTGCCTTTCCCGCAGTCAAAATCGTCGTGTTCGACAACGTGCTGGAGCACCTTCCGTCGTTGGCGTCGGTAGACCTGGTCTTCAAGCAGGCGTGCGCGATCGCGTCGCACGTCGTGTACATACGTCACCCGTCGTTCGAAAACGAGGAATACCTCGCCTCGCTCGGGCTGAAGCAGTACTGGACCGATTGGCCAGGTGTACACACCGCGCACATTCGGCTGCACGAGTTCGTGGCAATGGCCGCCGGCTCCGGCGTGTACGACTTCACGGTCAGGCCGCTGAAGCGGGCGTTCGGTTCGGATGACCCGACGATCCTGCCGGCTTCGGCACCACCGAATCAGCGGAAACCTCCGCGCGCACGTCGCGCGTACGGCCTGTACGACGAGACGCTTCACGGAGCGAAGCCGCGCGTGGAGTTCGATCGCCCGGTTTACTTCGCCTTCGACGTGTTCTTCTTCCTCCGCCGCGATGCTCCTGCGGTTCAGTATCGCGTCGACACCGATGATGCCGTCGCCCGTCCGTTCCTGGACTGGTCCGACCGGGACGACGGTCGGGGCATCGCACGCCTGACCCGTCGCGCGCGACATCTCCTCTCGAGAGCGTTCGGACGCGAGGCCGACGGTGCATCCGAAGGGTGATCTCGCGGTGATCTAGCAAACGATCGCGCCCACGCAGGGCTCAAAGCGGACTTTCGCCGCGAGGCAGGTATCAGTTTCCGCCCGCAATGATCCGACAGAACAGGGAATGGAACGTTCGCCCTTCCGGGCTCTACGCGAATCGCTGGCGATGACCGTCGTCGCGCTCGCGGCGCTGCTCGGGCTCCGGGCCATCGGGATCCTCGCGCCCGTGCCGGTCGCCGTGCTCGTCGGCGTCACCGTGATGGCGCTGGCGCTCACGACGACGATCACGTACACCAAGTGGGCGCGCCGCCTGCCGCTCGGCCTGCGCGTCGGCCTCCAGGTCGTCGGCACGACGTTGGTGATCTACGCGACCGGCTGGGGTCCCGTGCTCTCCGTCGGTTTCGTCTTCTGCGCCGCGCAGGCGGTCGCGCTCGAAGGTTCGCCGGCGGTGTTCCCGGCGACGATGTGGAGCCTCGGGTGTCTTGCGGGCGCGGAGACCGCCGTCGGGCTCGGTTGGGCTCCCAGCGTCGTGAGTCCCGGCCGGAGCCACGGCATCGCGGTGCTGATGGCCGCCGGACTGGTGTTCGTCATGCGCATCGTCTGGGTGAGCGCTCGCGACCGGGAGGTCGCGGCGACCGCGCTCGCGCGCAGCGAGGACCGCCTCGGGCGACTCCTCGCCAACGCGGCCGACGCGGTCGTCGTCATCGATCGGACCGGCATGATCGTCTTCGCGACCGAGGCGATCGAGAACCTGACGGGCTACTCGGTCGACGACCTGGTCGGGCGACGCGACGCGAACGTGATCGTCCAGCCCGACGATCTCGCACGGCTCCGCGAAGACACCGACGGTGGACTGTTCGAGCAGCCCGGACTCTCCCTGCGCGCCGACATGCGCGTGCACCATCGCGACGGTTCGTTGCGCTGGTGCCAGGTCTCGGCTTGGAATCAACTCGACGACCCGGTGATCGAAGGCATCGTCGTCAACGTGCACGACATCACCGAGCGGCGCGAGGCCGAGGCGAGCGTCGCGGCGGCGGAGGCACGATTTCGCACCCTCGTGCAGCATGCCGCGGACGGCATCATCATCCTCGACCTCGAGGCCCGCTGCCAGTACGTGAGCCCGTCGTACGAACGGCTGACCGGACACGTCGCGTCCGAGTTGGTCGGGAATTTCCTGCGGGGGCACGTCCATCCCGACGACGTCGCGAAGATCGGGGCTGCGTGGACGCGGATGCTGGACCACCCCGAGGAGACCACCCGCGCGCTCGTGCGGGTTCGGCACGCGGACCGGCGCTGGCACTGGCAGGAGAGCTCGATCTCGAACCGGGTCGACGACCCGACGATCAACGGGATCATCCTCAACGTCCGTGACGTCACGGAGCGCAAAGCACTCGACGATCTCCTCGCGGAGGAGTCACGGATCCTGGAGATGATCGCGGGGGGCGAGCGCCTGGAGACCGTGCTCGATCGGGTCGCCGCGTTGACCGCGGAGTACGCCGAGGCGCGGTACTGCCTGATCCGGCTCCTCGAAGGCGGCGAGCTGCGGATCGCCGCCGCGCCCGGCCTCCCTCCCGCGACCTACGAGCGCACCGCCAATCTCTCGATCGAAAGCTCGTTGGCGTCGGCGCGCGCAGCCAAGGAGCGCGAGGAGATCTTCGTGGACTTCTTCGCGACGGGCCCCGACGCAGAGCAGCTCCCTGACATTGCGGCGGAGCTGGGCATCCGGTCGAGCTGGGCTGTTCCCATCGAACTGCCGAACCGCGAAGCAGTTGCCGGCACACTTACGCTCCTCTTCGACATCGAGCCCGTCGATCGGGAGCGAAACCGGCCCTTGCTGGAACGCGTCGTCTCCCTCGCGGCCGTCGCGATCGAGCAGGCGCGCGCCCGCGAGGACCTCGAGTACCGCGCCTACCACGACGAACTGACGGGCCTGCCGAACCGGGCCCTCTTGAACGACCGCCTGACCCACGCGTTGCAGCGCTCGCGCCGCGACGAGTCGGCCGTGGCGGTGCTGTTCCTCGACCTCGACCGGTTCAAACTCGTCAACGACAGCCTCGGACACGACGCGGGCGACCGCCTCCTCAGCCAGGTCGCTCAGCGCATGCTCGAAGGACTGCGCGGGTCCGATACGGTCGCGCGGCTCGGCGGCGACGAGTTTGTCGTGGTCGTCGAGGACGTGAAGGACGACCTCGAGGTCCACACCGCGGTAGAACGGGTCGCGGCGATCCTCGAGCAACCGTTCGAGGTCGACTCCGAGACCTTGTTCGTGAGCGCGAGCATCGGCGTCTCGGTCGCTCGCGACGAGGCGCAAGCCGACGATCTCCTACGCGAAGCCGACGACGCGATGTACCGGGCCAAGCAACGTGGGCGTCGCAGCGTCGAGTACCAGACGGACCGGGACGAGACGCCCAACGCCACCAACCGCCTGGCGCGCGTCACGGGACTGCACCGCGCGCTGGAACGCGAAGAGTTGGTCGTGTACTACCAACCGATCGTCGACATCCGTTCCCGTGTACCCGTCGCGCTCGAAGCGCTGGTCCGCTGGAATCATCCCGAGCTCGGGCTCGTCCCGCCTGGCGACTTCATCCCGCTGGCCGAGGACACGGGACTGATCGTCCCCCTGGGTTGGCGCGTGCTCGAGCACGCGCTGCGCCGGCTGCAGCACCGGCCCGACCTTGCGATCGCCGTCAACGTGTCGGCGCGCCAGCTCTCCGAGACGGACTTCGTGCCCCGCCTCACCGAGCTCCTTGCATCAGTCCCCCGGGGCTCGCTCGCGCTCGAGATCACCGAGAGTCTCTTGATCGCCGACCCCGAGCACATAGTTGCCACGCTCGCCGCGCTCGACGAGGTCGGCGTGCGCATCGCGCTGGACGACTTCGGAACCGGCTACTCGAGCCTCTCGAACCTCAGTGCGTTACCGATCCATCAGCTCAAGATCGACCGCGCCTTCGTATCCGGCCTCGGGGAGCGCCCGGAATCCGAAGCGCTCGTCAGTGCCATCATCCGACTCGGTCACGGGCTCGACCTCGAGGTCGTCGCGGAAGGCGTCGAGACCGAGCAGGAGGCGCGGCGCCTCGAAGAACTCGATTGCGACTTCGCGCAGGGTTTCCTCTTCGGCCGGCCCGAACCGTGGGGCGGGACCGACATCGGGCGAGACACGAACTCCGAGGACTTGGGTGCCGAAGATGCGCTGGGCCTCGTCGCGACCCCACCGGTGTAGCGCGTAGGGTACGGCCCCGTGGCCGGCATCTGCGAGGGACGCGTCGTCGTCGTCACGGGTGCCGGGCGCGGCATCGGTCGCGAGCACGCGCTCGCCTTCGCGCGCGAGGGTGCTCGCGTCATCGTGAACGACCTCGGTGTGACGGCGGCCGGGACCGGTGCCGACACGGATCCGGCACAGCAGGTTGTCAACGCGATCCACGCGCTCGGTGGCGCTGCGATCGCGAACACCGACGACGTCGCCGATTGGGAGGGAGCGCGCCGACTCGTGCAGAGCGCGCTCGACGGGTTCGGCCGTCTCGACGTCCTCGTCAACAACGCCGGTTTCGTGCGGGACCGCATGCTCTTCACAACGAGTGAAGAGGAATGGGACGCGGTCATCCGCGTGCATCTCAAGGGCCACTTCGCGGTGACCCGCCACGCATCCGAGTACTGGCGCGGACGCAGCAAAGGTGGGGACGCGCTCGACGCGCGCATCGTGAACACGACGTCGGGCGCCGGCCTCATGGGAAGCGTCGGGCAGGGCGCGTACTCGGCCGCGAAGGGAGGGATCGCGGCGCTCACCCTGGTCACAGCCGCGGAGATGGGCCGCTACGGCGTCACCGCGAACGCCATCGCCCCCGCCGCGCGTACCCGGATGACCGAAGAGGTCTTCGGCGACCGTATGCAGGCGCCCGATTCGGGCTTCGATGTCAACGATCCCGCAAACATCTCGCCGCTGGTCGTCTGGCTCGGCAGCTCGGAGTCGGCCGACGTCACGGGCCGCGTGTTCGAGGTCGAGGGCGGCTCGATCTCGGTTGCCGACGGCTGGCAGCACGGACCGGGTCTCGACAAGGGCGCGCGCTGGGACCCGGCCGAGGTCGGCGTCGTGGTGCACAAGCTGCTCGCGCAGGCGCCCACCCCGGCGCCCGTCTACGGCGCGCAGTGACCCGCGCGCATCCCGCGCCGCGACAGCTCGGGGCGCGCTGGCGCGCGCAAGGGATCTGGACCGACGAGACGCTGCTCGACCGCTTCGACGCCGCCCCCGAAGCTCAACTCGCGATCGTCGACGGCGACGTTCGATCCACAATCGGCAATCTGCGCGCGGTCGCACAGGGATACGCCGCGACGCTCCACGACCTCGGCGTCCGGCCCGGCGACATCGTCTGCTGGCAGTTGCCCAACTGGTGGGAAGCCGTCGCGTTCTGTTGGGGCGTGTGGCGCTGCGGCGCGATCGCGAGCCCGATCACTCCGACGCTGCGGAAGCACGAGATCGGCTTCATCCTCGACCGAACGAACGCGAACGTGATCGCAGTGCCGCGCGAGTTCCGCGGCACGGACCACGACGCAATGGTTCGCGACACGGGGTTCCGAGGTGAGATCGTCGTCG
>JAUZEM010000194.1 GCA_030839005.1 Actinomycetota bacterium
CGCGCGCGCCGACCACGTCGCGAAATGCCGACAGTTCGTTCGCGGCGTTCTGGTACTCCTCCGCGACCACGGGAATGGGCGCGGGCACTGTCGGAACCAGCCGGCGTTGGACGGCAGTCCCGAGCGCCTGTTCGTTCGAGATCGTCGCGAGCAGGTCGTCGAGCGTCGCCGGCTGGATCAGCGGGAGTGAGCGCAAGGCCGCGACGACTGTCGCCATCGTGTTGAGGTCCGGAGTCCAGCGCGCGGGCGGTGCGATCACGATCCCGCGTGGGATCGACGGTGTTTCGTACGCGACTTCGGCCAGTGCGGCGATGACGCGTTCGGCCCGCAACGCGCTCGAATCGGACCCGTTGAACAGATCCTCGACGAACGGCGCCGTCGCGACTGCGCGCGAGGCGGCCCCGGTAGTTTCGAGGACGAACGCCTGCGAGGGTGTGAACGGATGGTGGACCGGGATGAGCGCCTCGTCACGCACCGCCACCCGGTCGATCAGCATTTGCCGGAGCGCGTTGACGGCCGTGTCGCTCGTCGGCGCGGGATCGATGAACGCGGATTGCACCGAGGTCGGGGGACTCGCGCCGAGGGCCGAGCGCAGAGCCTTCGTTCCCGCCGCGTACTCGCCGGTCAGGTACCCCCCGAGGCCGGCGGCCTCGAGCGCCGTCGCGTCGATCGGCACGTAGGTGATCGGGAGCATCTGGGTAGTGGACCGCAGGGCGGCGGTACGCACGCGTGCGAACGACGCGGCGATCGCGGGATTGCGGCGTCCGAGGCGCTTCCACGCCTCGGCGGTCTCCGGGCCGATCGCGAGCGACACGCGGAGTCCCGAGGCGCGGGCGAGGAGCGTCGCGATCCGATCGAGCCGGCCTCCCGGTTTCATCTCCGCGACCACGTTCGGATCGTCCGTACCGTCGGGGAGTGTGATCGGATCGGAAAGGGCTTGCCATACGAACGACACCGAGAGCTTCTCTTCGATCGGCTTCGCGGCGCGGGCGTCGACGGCGACGAGCCAGGTCACGAACGATCCGGACGCCACGCCCGTGTTCACCAGCTGTACTTCGACGGGATAGACGCCCGGACGATTGATGACGATCGTCGGGCGTATCCCCGAACCGGGAAGGCCGAACTCGATCGAGACGTCGCGGTGCTCATCGGGATGGAGTGACGCGACGCTGATCTGGTTCGGCACGTAGAGGGTGCCTCCGAGGTTCCGGTTCGCGATCACCTCGTCGAATCCGCTGCGCGACGTCGTTGATTGATGGATGCGGATCGCGATCGCCGCACCGGGGGTGGCCGCGAGCGCCGGATCGTCGATGTGCAACTTCATCGTGAACGTCTGCCGGAGGGGGACCCAAGTGGTCTGGCTGACGAGGCTCAGGCCGACCGGCAGGCGCGGCGCGCTCGGTACCGACGTGGTGCTCTCCTGCGCCGACGTTCCGGGCGCGCGCGTGAAGACCGACGCACCGAAGACGGCGGCGGTCGCGACCAGGACGAGTCCGATGCGCCGCGCGAGGAGCATGCGATGCCTCATAGCTCGCGACCCAAAACGTGGAGGCCCACGGGCAGTCGTCGGAACCCGGCCTTCAGGTACAGCGCGAGCGCTCGATCGTTGTCCTCTTGGGTGTTGACGTACACACGCTTTGCGCCGCGCGATCGAAGCCGGCGCAAGCCGTCGGTCAGCAACGCGTGGCCGAGGCCGCGCCGTTGGACTTCCGGTGCGACCGCCAGCCGTTGCACGTAGCCGGCGCTCCCCGCACGACCGAACAGCCCGTACCCGCGAGGGTCGTGCGGCGCGGGAGCTACGCGGAGGTGCGAGCGGCGAGTCGCTCGTACCGCTTCGCGCAGGCCGAGTGCGTCGAAACGCCAGAACTCGTCGAACGCGGCGGCGTCCGCCGCGAGGAGGGCGTCGCGATCGGTTCGAGTCGCCCGCCGCGTTCGTCCGCTCTGCGAAGGGAGGTTCGCGAGGTCGTGGGCGAGGAGGTGCAAGCGACCTTTCACCGCGAAGCCGTTGTCGACGAGCGGCAGGCTCGTGTCCGGTCCGAGGGCGTTCGTGACGACCTCGCGATAGCCCGCTTCCTGCAATTGCTCGAGCAGCCGGCGCAGTACGCGGGGCGACGGCGCGTCAGGACCGTGCAACGCCAGTGAGGCGATGTCGGTGCGGCCATGCCACGCCGCGACCCGGGCGACGCCCCCACGAAATCGGTACGACTGCGCCCGGTGCGCCTTCACCGGCGGCGAGCGTAGCGACGGACCGTGCCTAGGGCTGTCCACTGCGACGGTTCGTTAGCCTCGCCGCGTGCTCTTGGTCGCGACCGATGCCCGCTTCGAGGCGCACGACGCCGGCCGCAGCCATCCGGAGCGCCCGGCGCGCGTGCGGGCGGTGCTCGCCGGGCTCGACGCGGGCTCGCCCCCCGACGCCCGGCACCGGCTCGAGCCTCGGCCGGCGACCCGGGCCGAGCTGGAGCGCGTGCACTCCGCCGCGTATCTCGATTACCTCGAGCGATTCTGTCTCGAAGGTGGCGGGCACCTGGATGCGGACACGGGGGCGTCGGCCGCGTCGTGGGATGCCGCTCTCCTCGCGGCCGGCAGCGGTCTCGAGGCGTCGGACGCGCTCGAACGCGGCGACGGCGACTTCGCGTTCTGTGCGGTACGACCGCCCGGGCACCACGCCGTCGCGGAGCGCGCGATGGGCTTCTGTCTGCTGAACAACGTCGCCGTGACCGCGGCCGCATTGCGCGATCGCGGCGAGCGCGTGCTCATCGTCGATTGGGACGCGCACCACGGCAACGGCACCCAGGACATCTTCTACGGCGACGGCGCCGTCATGTACGTGTCGATGCACGAGTGGCCGTTGTATCCGGGCACGGGTCGCCTCACCGACGCCGGTACCGGCGCGGGCGCCGGTACCACGGTGAACTTCCCTCTTCCGGCGGGCGCCACGGGCGACGTGTACCTCGATGCGATCGACAACGTCGTCGAGCCGCTCGCCGAGCGCTTCGCGCCCACCTGGGTGCTCGTGTCGGCCGGGTACGACGCACACCGGGCCGATCCGCTGACCGGCCTCGGGCTCTCGGCCGGCGACTACGTCGACCTCACTGCCCGGATCATGGCGCTCGCGCCGCCCCGGCGGCTCGTGCTGTTTCTCGAGGGCGGCTACGACCTCGATGCGCTGCGGGTCTCGACCGCCGCGACCGTCTCCACCCTGCTCGGCCGCCCGGAGCGGCTCGAGCCCGCGACGGCGAACGGCCCCGGCCGGCGCGTTGTGGATGCGGCGCGTGATCTCCACGCCGGCGAGCCGAAAGCCGCGAGCTGATCGTCGGATCGAGCTCCCGCCTGACCGCCGGGTGAGGCCGGACATTTCTCCTGCGTGTCGCATTTCTCCGTCGACTCTCCTCCAGAGGCGGCCTGGTCGTGCCGATCGAAAACGGGAAGGCCGAGGCCGCGATGCCGCACGCCGCACGGGAGACGGAGTCCACGGCCCGAAAGGATGGTCACCCCAGTGTTGGATCTCGATCAGCTGCTTCGCCACGCCGTAGAGCGGGGCGCGTCGGACGTGCACATCAAGGTCGGTTCGCCGCCGTTCATCCGTGTCGACGGCCGGCTCGATCGGACCGATCTCGCCGCGGTGTCGCCCGTGGAAACCGAGCGGATCGCGTTCGCGATCATGCCGAAGCAGCGGGCCGAGGAGTTCATTGCCAGTTCCGAGGCCGACTTCGCGTACTCCGTATCGGGCCTCGGTCGCTTCCGCGTCAACGTGATGCGCCAGCGCGGCTCGGTCGGCCTCGTGTTGCGGCGCGTCCAGAGCGACATCCCGACATTCGAGGCGCTCGGGTTGCCGCCCGTCGTCCGCAAGCTCACCGATCACCAACGCGGCCTCGTGCTCGTCACCGGACCCACCGGCTCGGGAAAGACGACGACGCTCGGCTCGATGATCGACTTCATCAACGACAACTACAACCGGCACATCGTGACGATCGAGGACCCGATCGAGATCCTCCACGCCGACAAGAGCTCGATCGTGAACCAGCGCGAGGTCGGGACCGACACGGCCGACTTCCACTCCGCGCTGAAGCGCGTGCTCCGTCAGGACCCGGACGTCATCCTCGTGGGTGAGGTTCGTGACGTCGAGACGGTGAAGACCGCACTCACCGCGGCCGAGACCGGACACCTCGTGTTCTCGACGTTGCACACCATCAGCGCGACCGATTCGATCAACCGGATCATCGACTTCTTCGCGCCGCACGAGCAGCGGCAGGTGCGCATGTCGCTCGCCGGGTCGCTGCGCGGCATCGTGAGCCAGCGCCTCGTCGAGAAGCGCACCGGCGGCCGCGCGCCGGCGGTCGAAGTGCTGGTGTCGACGGGCCGCATATTCGACAAGATCGTGAACCCCGACGAGACGCACGAGATCGAGAGCATCATCGCCGAGGGCGAGTACTACGGCATGCAGACGTTCGACCAGAGCCTGCTCGGTTTGTACAAGCAGGGAATCATCGACCTGCGGGAGGCGATCGCCGCCTCGACCACCCCCCACGACCTGCGCCTGATGATCGAGCAGTACACGATGGAGGTCGCGGCCGAAGAGGTCGCTGCAGGCCAGTAATTTCGGCGCGCTGCGCCACAATGGCGGCTGTGGCCGCAGTTCCTGCCCGTCTCGAACGGTTCTTCGTGTCGGATTCACCGACGCAGCAACTCGCGGCGCGCCTGCGATCCGCCGGCCACCGGGCGTATCTCGTCGGCGGCAGCGTGCGCGACGCGATGCTCGATCGTGACATCGTCGACGTCGACATCGCCACCGACGCGCGTCCCGACACGATCGAATCTGTGGTGCGTCCCTGGGCCGACGCCGTCTGGCTGCAAGGTCAGCGCTTCGGCACCGTCGGTTGCGAAAAAGGCGGCGAGCGATTCGAGATCACGACCTTCCGGGCCGACGTGTACCGCCCGGAGAGCCGGAAGCCGGAGGTCACGTACTCCGACGACGTCGAGACCGACCTCTCGCGGCGCGATTTCACGATAAACGCGATGGCGATCGCGCTCGACGACCTCCCAGGCGCAGGTCCCCGGATCATCGATCCCTTCGATGGTCTCTCCGATCTCGCCGCGTTTCGGTTGCGGACACCGCTCGCGCCCGAGGTCTCGTTCGAGGACGACCCGTTGCGGATGTTGCGAGCCGCGCGCTTCACGGCGACGCTGGGCTTCGAGCCGGACGTCGGGCTCGTCCGCGCGATCGAGCAGATGCACGAGCGGCTGAAGATCGTGAGCGCCGAGCGCGTGCGCGACGAGCTCTCGAAGATGCTCGGGGCCGACGATCCCTCGCCCGGACTGTGGCTGAGCGCGCGGACGGGTCTGTCGGACGAGTTCCTGCCGGAGCTGAACGCGATGCGGCTCGAGCAGGACCCGATCCACCGGCACAAGGATGTGCTCGCGCACACGATCGCGGTCGTCGCGAAGACCTCGCCGCGACTGCGGATCCGGCTCGCCGCGCTGTTGCACGACGTCGGTAAGCCGCGCACACGCGGCTACGGCCCGCAGGGCGTGACGTTTCATCATCACGAGGTCGTCGGCGCGCGGATGGCCCGCGAACGGATGCTCGAGCTGCGCTACCCGAACGAACTCGTCAACGACGTCACCAGGCTCGTCGAGCTGCACCTCCGCTTCCACACGTATCGCATGGGCTGGACCGACAGCGCCGTCCGTCGCTACGTACGCGACGCCGGTCCCTTGCTCGACGACTTGAACGAGCTCACCCGTTGCGACTGCACGACGCGCGACACCCGCAAGGCCGAGGCGCTCGGGCGTCGGATGGACGAGCTCGTCGCGCGCATCGCCGAGCTGCGTGAACGCGAAGAGCTCGCGAAGATCCGGCCCGCGCTCGACGGTAACCAGGTGATGCGTTTCCTCGGCGTCCCGCCGGGCCCGGTCATCGGAGAGGCGCTCGATTTCCTGCTCGAGCTCCGTCTCGAAGAGGGTCCGATGACCGAGGACGAGGCCTCGGCGCGGTTGGCCGCGTGGGCGCGCGGGCGTGGCCTCGATCCATCCCGCGCGGGCCGCGCCGAACGTCCGGGCCGGACGGCCTAGACGCCTTCTTTGCGCGCGCGCCATACGACGACGCGCGGGAGGTCCGGCCCGGGATCGCCGGAGCCGGCCGGCTCGGGTTCGAGCAGCAGCTCGACGCGGTAGCCGGCGCGGTGGAGCGAGGCGAAGACCTCGGCCATCGTGCGCGCCCAGATCTGAATGCGTTCGCCGTCGTGGGTGACGTCGACCGGCTGGTTGTCGAAGTACGAGCGCCGGACCTCGAGTGCGCCCAAGGGGAGCGCACCCGGCGCCTCGCCTTCCCGCCCGACCGCGAGCGCCATCGGGTGGTCGTGGGAGAACACGAAGGCCGCGCCGGGGCGGAGCACACGGTGCACCTGGCGCAGGACGCGGTCGATGTCCTCGACCTCTCCGATGACGCCCGTAGCCAAGGCGAGGTCGATGGAGTCGGCGCGCAGGAAGGCGAGGTCGGCGACGTCGCACTCGTGCCACTCGACGCGTACCTCGGTCGCGGCCGCGAGCTTGCGGGCGCGCGCCAGCTGGGCGACCGATCGGTCGAGCGCGATGACGTGCGCACCCTGGCGGGCGAGCGCGATCGCGTTCGCGCCGGCGCCGGTTCCGAGATCGAGAACGCGCTTGTCGGCGACATCGCCGAACAGGCGCAGGTCGGCCTCGGTGGGCCCGCCGGGCGCGTACACGACCGTGTCGGGGATCACGTCGACGTCGACGGTCCGGTCCCGCCCAGCGATCCGATCCCACACTTCGGTGTTCACGCGGCCAGCGCCTTCGGCTCGAACGTGATCTCGGGACGCGCCTCGCGATTCGTCATGGCCGCATTCTTGCCCGCCGAGCGGTCTACGCGCCCGAAGCGAACTCCTCGACCATGCGGTGTGCTTCGTCGTCGTGGTACTGCACGGGTGGCGACTTCATGAAGTACGCCGACGGGCCGAGCAGCGGGCCGCCGATGCCGCGGTCGAGCGCGACCTTCGCGCACCGCACCGCGTCGATGATCACCCCGGCCGAGTTCGGCGAGTCCCAGACCTCGAGCTTGAGCTCGACGCTGAGGGGCACGTCGCCGAAGTTGCGGCCCTCGAGGCGGATGTACGCCCACTTCCGGTCGTTGAGCCACGGCACGTGATCGGACGGTCCGATGTGCACGTGATCCGTGCTGATGCCCTGGTCGATCTGACTCGTGACCGATTGCGTCTTGCTGATCTTCTTCGACAGCAGCCGCTCGCGCTCGAGCATGTTCTTGAAGTCCATGTTGCCGCCGAAGTTCAGCTGGTAGGTGTTGTCGATCGCCAGGCCGCGGTCTTCGAACAGCCGGGCGAGCAGGCGGTGCGTGATGGTGGCGCCGACCTGGCTCTTGATGTCGTCGCCGATGATCGGCAGGCCGGCGTCCTCGAACTTCTTCGCCCACTCGGGATTGCTCGCGATGAACACCGGTATGGCATTGACGAACGCGACGCCCGCGTCGAGCGCAGCCTGGGCGTAGTGCTTCTGCGCGTCTTCCGAGCCGACCGGGAGGTACGAAACAAGGACGTCGACACGCGCGTCACGGAGTGCCCGGGCGACGTCGACCGGCTCCGCGGGCGATTCCTCGACGACTTCGCGGTAGTACTTGCCGAGGCCGTCGAAGGTCGGCGCGCGCTGGACGATCACACCGAGATCGGGCACGTCGGCGAACCTGATCGTGTTGTTGATGCTCGTGAAGATCGCCTTGCCGAGGTCGATCCCGACCTTGTCGGCGTCGACGTCGAATGCGGCGACGAACTCGATGTCGCCGACGTGATAGCCGGCGAGCTCGACATGCATCAGGCCGGGAACACGCTCGGCCGGGTCGGCGTCGCGGTAGAACTGGACGCCCTGAACCAGGCTGCTCGCGCAGTTGCCGACTCCGGCGACGGCAACGCGCACAGTCTTCTGCGAGATCTTGCGGGGGGTCATGTCGTCCGCTCTCGGCGGCTTTGCCGCCGGGCCGCTCGGGCCCCGCTCTCTGCTCGGCGGGATACCCGCCTCGTAACGTTCGCTCATGCTGTCCGCTCTCCTTCGGTTCGGTCGCCGAGCTGCTCCGCGCGCTCTTGCGCGATGAGATCGGCGATCCACTCGAGATCGTGTTGGGTCGACCGCGTCCGGTGCTCGAGGAGCGACCGGGTGTAACGGTCGATGGTGCGGGTCGCGGGCTTGCGGTCGGCGACCAGCCGTTGCGTCAACTGCGCGCGGCGTCGCTCGAGGAATGCCAGGCGTGCCACCGGATCGAGGTGGCCGCAGAACAAGAGCTTCACCGCGAACTCCCGCTCGTCGTCGTCGCTCTCGTCGGTGAGCAGCTCGGCGAACATCGCCCGCCCACGATCGGTGATGCCGTACGCCCGGCGGGTACGGCGGCTCGGACGCGTCCGCATCCGCACGCGGGCCGCGGCCAGATCACCCTTGAGGGAACCCGTGGGCACGTGGGTCCCGGTCGGCGTCGGGGCGGTCGCGCTCTCGTCGACGGCTTCGATCGCCCCCGCCCGCTCCAGCCGGCGCA
>JAUZEM010000077.1 GCA_030839005.1 Actinomycetota bacterium
GCGCGTGCGGGCGATGACACGTATGCGACCGCGAGGTGCGAGCGAGACGGTCTCGATGTTCGCGGTCTCGGCGTCGTCGGTGTCGTCGGCCGGTTCGGGGGTCGACCGCATGGGCAACACTCCCGGGCGCACGGTCGCCATCTGCACGACCGACGCGCAGTGGATCGCGGCGACGAGCTGGCCGCCGAACGCGGGTTTCCACGCGACGAGGCGATCGTCGACGCGCTCGAGGTCGACCGCGTCGCCGGTGAGGCCCGCGCCGAGCTGTGCCGCGACGCGCGACGCGACCTCGCGGCCCCAGGCCGTCGATCCGGTGAGGATGGCCCACGGTTGCGCTCGGCGCGCGAGCTGGGTGACCGCCCGGGCGACGTCTTCTTCGACGTTCTCGCCCTCGAGGTGCACGATGGCGTCGGCGCCCCACGAGCGGAGGCGGCGGGCATCGGGTGTTTCGCACGCGACGACGAGCACGTTGCCGGTGAGGGCGGCCGCCGCGCCGAGGAGCTCGCGAGTGTCGTGCGACCGATCGGGCTCCGCGAGCACGATCGTGCGGGGCGCGTCGGGCGTCGGGCCGCGACGAGCCGGCGCCACGGCCTCGTCGGTGTCGGCCGGCTCGGGTGCATGGTGGAACGCGCCGCGTTCGTGCAAAAGGCGTACGGCCGCACGTGCTTGTTCCGCCAGCGGGGCGCCGGGCCGGCGTTGGCGGGCGCGGCTCACCGCCATGACCCGGATACGTCCGACCGTCGTCGGTGACGCCGCCTGACCCCAAGGTCCCGGCCCGAGGTCGGCCGCGCACAGGCGCCGGATGCGGTCGGCGGAGACGGCCGCGCGTTGCGGCGGATCCACCTTGGCCGGCTCGATCAATCGCTCGGCGCACGAGAGGATCGCCGGAAGGCGCACCTCGGCCTCGAGCCAGCCGTCGTCGTGCTCGCAGCGCACCGCAACGACGGTGTCGTCGACCGCGAGGTGGCGCACTCCGGTGAGGAACGGCAGGTCGCACAGCTCCGCGAGCTCGGGACCGACTTGACCGGTGTCGGCGTCGACCGAGTTGCGGCCGGTGAGCAGGAGATCGAACGGGCCCTCGTGTGCGAGTGCGGCCGCGAGTGCTCGCGCCGTCGCCAGCGTGTCGGAGCCGGCGAAGGCGGCGTCGGTGACGAGCACACCGTGGATGTCGACCGCTCGCGCGAGACCCCACGCGATCGCCTCGCGCAGCGCGTCCTCGGCGGCCGGCGGTCCGAGCGTGATCACCGTGACGCGCGCGCCGGCGCGTACCGACGCGAGCTCGACGGCCTGGCTGACCGCGCGGCGGCAGTACGGGTTGAGCTCGAGGTCGATGCCGTCGCGTCGCAGCCGACCGTCGGCGCCGAGCTCCATCTCCTCGAACTTCGGGATCTGCTTCACCAAAACGGCGATCCGCATAAGGTGAGGTTATGACCCGAGAAGCGGTGATCGTCGACTGCGCCCGGAGCGCGTTCGGCAAGCGCAAGGGCGCGCTCGCCGGTTGGCACCCGACCGATCTGCTGGCGCTGGTGCTGCGGACGATCGTCGAGCGCAACGACATCGACCCCGAGCGCATCGACGACGTCGTCGGGGGATGCGTCACGCAGTCGGGCGAGCAGGGTTGCAACGTGACGCGTAACGCGTGGGTCGCGGCGGGGTTGCCGTGGAGCGTTCCCGCGACCAGCGTCGACCGCCAGTGCGGATCGTCCCAGCAGGCCGCGCACTTCGTGGCCCAGGGTGTGATCGCAGGTGCATACGACATCGGGATCGCCTGCGGCGTCGAGTCGATGACGCGCGCGCCGATGTCGTCGAACGCGCGCGGCGGCACCGGTCCGTTCAGCAGAGAATTCCTCGCGCAGACGAACAACACGCTCGGCATCCAGTTCTGGGTCGCGCAGGTGCTCGCCGACAAGTGGGGCATCACCCGCGAGGAGATGGACGAGTACTCGCTCCAGTCGCACCGGCGCGCGGCCGCCAACACCGACAACGGGTTCTTCGCGGGCGAGATCGTTCCGGTGCCGATCGTCGATCCGGAGACGGGCGAGCGTACCGGCGCGATATTGGACACCGACGAAGGAATTCGTCGCGACGCGTCGCTCTCCAAGATGGCGGAGCGTCCGCCGGCGTGGATCTCCGAGGAGCAGCCCGCGCCCGACATCACCGCCGCCAACGCGTCGCAGATGACCGATGGTGCGTCGGCGATGATCATCGCGTCGGCCGACTTCGCGGAGCAGCACGGATTGCCGGTGCGCGCCCGCTTCCGCCACTTCGCGGTCGCGGCGGAGGATCCCGTGCTCGTGCTGTCGGCGCCGGTTCCCGTGACGTACAAGCTGATGAAGCGCTCGGGTCTTGCGGTCGACGACTTCGACGCGGTCGAGTGCAACGAGGCCTTCGCCGCGATCGCCCTGATGTGGCAGAAGGAATTCGGTTACCCGATGGATCGCTTCAACCCCCGTGGCGGCGCAATCGCGCTCGGCCACCCGCTCGGCGCATCGGGCGTCGCCCTGATGACCCGTCTGCTGCGCCATCTCGAGCAGACCGGCGGCCGCTACGGATTCCAGACGATGTGCGAAGGCGGCGGCCAAGCCAACGCCACCGTCATCGAACGCCTCTAACCCCCGTTTCTCACCAAACTGTTCGGTAGGAACGTCGTGCCACGGGCCGGATTCCCACCAAACTGTTTGGTCGGAAAGTGGCGCTGAGCGCGGATTTCGCGCCGAACTGTTTGGTGGGATTAGGGGATCTTGGGGGCGATGGTGGCTAGGGCGGCGAGTTGTTCGCGGTAGTGGGCGGGGGAGTGGTGCACGAAGCGGGCGTTGACGCCGGTCGCGCCGATCTCGACGAATCGCGCCAGCTGCTCGGCCACCCGCTCGGGCTCCGCGAGCGGGTCGAGGGGATGCTCGTTCTGGAGGATCACGTCGACGGGGGTCGCGCGCGCGACCCACGCGTCGGTGTCGCGCGCCCGCTGGAGCATGCTGTCGAGCTCCGCGGTGCGCAGGCCGAACGGCGCCCATCCGTCGCCGAGCTCGACGGCGCGGCGCAGCGACCGGTACGTGCGGCCGCCGACCCAGAGCGCAACGTGCGGCTGCACCGCGCACGGGTCGACCACGAATCCGTCGAAGTCGTAGTAGTCGCCGTGATACGCGGGCTGCGGTTGCGACAGCGCGGCGCGCAGGGCGCGCATCGCGTCGTCGGCGCGCGCACCGCGGTCGTCGAAGGGCGCGCCCAGGAGCTCGAACTCCTCCTGCAACGAGCCGACCCCCACTCCGACGATCACACGTCCGTCGGTGACGACATCGAGCGTGCCGTACCGCTTGGCGATCTCGAGCGGATGGTGATAGCCGAGGACGAGGACGTGCGCGGCGAATCGGATCGACCTCGTGTGGGCGCCCAGCGCACCGAACGTCGCAAGCGGATCGTAGTAACGGCCGCCGCGCACGGCGGCGATGTCGACCGGGATCGCGATGTGCTCGCTGCACGTGCAGTGGTGGTAACGGAGACGCTCGGCCTCCTGCA
>JAUZEM010000247.1 GCA_030839005.1 Actinomycetota bacterium
CTGGCACACGGTGCGGGACTGAAACGCCGGGTCACGCCGCTGGAGGAGGGTACGGTCCGAGCGTGACGGAGCCGCCCGAGCTCGACCGTTCGGCCTTGCGGGCGATTGCGGAGCTCTGCCGGCGGGGTGTCGTCAACTTTCCCTCGATCGAAGAGCTCGACGGCGCGCTGTTCACGCCCGAGCAACCCGCGATCGTTCGCGGTGACCCCGCCGTCGGTGTGGTCGCTACGGTCGAGGGCGACGACGGCGCCTACCTGCGGCTTCTCGTCGTCGACCCGGAGGCGCGCGGCCAGGGCCACGGACACGCGCTCTTGCGCGCGGCGCATGCCGATGCGCGCGCGGGCGGACACAAGTCGATCACGACCGGCGCCGACTCGCCGTTCTTCTTGTGGCCGGGCGTCCCGAGTACCGACACAGCCCTGCTATGCCTGCTCGAGCGGCATCACTACACGCGCGTCGAGGCTAACTTCGATATGACGATCGACCTTGCGACGATCACCAACGATTCCCGCGGCCACGTGCTGGGGGCGCCCGCCGATCGTGACGAGATCGCGACGTTCATGACGAAGCACTGGCCGAACTGGAAGCCCGAGGTGCTACGCGCGCTCGACAAGGGGAACCTCGTAATCGCGCGCGATGACGAAGGGATCAGCGCGTTCTGCGCATTCGAGGTGAACCGTGCGGGCTTTCTCGGTCCGGTTGCGGCGCGTCCCGACCTCATCGGTAGCGGCGCCGGCGCTCCCGCTCTTGTGGGCGCGCTCCACGAGCTTCGCGCGAGGGGTCGGTCGAGCATCGAAGTAACGTGGGTCGGGCCGGTCGTCCCGTACGCGCGGCTGGGTGGCCGGGTCAGCAGTGTCTACTTCGTCTATCGCAAGGCGCTGTCGTGAACTTGTTGCCGCAGCCCAGGCTCCTTGACGTCGAGGAACGCCTCACCGCGAACACTGCCGTGAGAGAGCACGTCGACGCGTCGCTGCCGCCGCAGGGCTACAAGCTGACGATCGGCGACGACGGCGTAGCGCTGGTCGGCGGCGACGAGGCCGGATGCTTCTATGGTCGCGCCACCGTCGCACAGCTCGCGCGCCTGCACGACGGCGGGTTGCCGATTGGCATGATCCGCGACCATCCCGATCTCGCGATCCGCGGCGTCATGCTCGACGTATCGCGCGACAAGGTCCCAACGATGGACACGCTCTACGCGCTCATCGACCGGCTCGCATCATGGAAGGTGAACCAGGTCCAGCTGTATAGCGAGCACACGTTCGCGTATCGCAATCATCCCGAAGTACACGCTGACGCGAGCCCGTTCACTCCCGATGAGATCCGCGCGCTCGACACGTTCTGTCGCGCGCGCCACGTGGAGCTCGTACCCAATCAGAACTGTCTCGGACACATGAACCGCTGGCTCGAACACCCGCGTTACCACGGGCTCGCGCTTGCGCCCGACGGCTTCG
Source organism: Actinomycetota bacterium (assembly GCA_030839005.1). Lineage (GTDB taxonomy): Bacteria > Actinomycetota > Acidimicrobiia > IMCC26256 > PALSA-610 > PALSA-610. The sequence continues at coordinate 1,452 of JAUZEM010000247.1, forward strand.
TCGACCCGTACGGTCTCGCTCACGAAGCGATGACGCTCGATCCGGCGCAGCCCGGATCACTCGCGCTCGTCCGCGAGCTCCTCGGCGAACTGCTGCCGCTGTTCTCGAGCCGGCGCGTGAACATCGGCCTCGACGAGACGTGGGAGCTGCCGCGCGAGCGTCTTGACGAGTACTTCTCCTGGATCGCGACGCTGCGTTCACTCCCCGAGCTCGACGACCATGAGGTGATCATCTGGGGTGACATGTTCTCGGGTGATCCGGCGCTCGTCGCGAAAGTGCCCGACGGCGTCACCGTGTGCGAATGGGGCTATGACGCCGACTACCCATTCCACGAACGGCTCGCGCGCCTCGCAGAAGCCGGGTTGCCGTTCTGGGTCGCGCCGGGTACGTCGTCTTGGCTGAGCATCGGCGGTCGCCTCACCAACGCAGTCGAGAACTGTCGAAACGCGGCCGAGGCCGCGCTCGATCACGGCGGGCGGGGATTCCTCAACACCGACTGGGGCGATCGCGGTCACCTCCAGCAGGGGCCCGTCAGCGATCCGGGCTTTGCCTACGGCGCCGCGGTGTCGTGGTGCCTTGCCTCCAACCGAGATCTCGATCTTGCCGCCGCGTTGAGCACCCACGCGTTCGACGACCCGACCGGCGGATTCGCCGCGGCGCTCCTCGCAATCGGCGACGCGCACCGCGCCGTCACGCCGCAGATCCCGAACCATTCGATCCTCGCGATGCACCTCTACTTCCCTCAGATCCGCGTCGGCCGTGGCATCACGAAGGGGATCACCGACGGCGAGCTCGACACCGTTGCCCATCGGCTCGCCGGCGCACGAGCCGATGTTGCGCGCGCCCAGCCTGAGCGCAACGACCGCGCCCTGCTCGTCGATGAGATCCTGTGGACCATCGACGTGCTCGAGCTGTTGACCAGCGACGCACGCGCGCGCCTGATCGGCGACGGCACGCTCGGGTCCATCGGGCAACCACAACGCGACGACTTCGCGAGGCGTCTCGGCGCGCTGACCGATCAACACCGCGCCCTCTGGCTCGCCCGCAACCGCCCCGGCGGGCTCGTCGACAGTGTGGCCTGGCTCGACAACCTGCGCGTCGCGTACGAGACCGGCCGACCCTCCCCGACGTGGGGCGGGTGGCCGAAACGCTTCACGTGAGGAAGCCGCGATGTGCGGCCCGGCCTCGGTGTTATTTCTTGCCCGTGCCGGGGGCGATCTGTTCGTCGCCTCCGGGGAAGTCCTTGATCTGCGATGTGCAGTCGCCGGTTCCGATTGCGTGCGTGTCGCCGGTCGCATGTACAGCCGCGAAGTTCGCGGTTGGCAGATCAAATCGCGCACGCGCGCGGGGAAATGTGGCGCACGTGGTCGGAGCTGCCCCGAAGTACTCGGTCCATGACACCCAACCCTGCAGACCACCCCAACCCGCGGGGACGTGGATCCGTCCGATCGACAATGCGACGCCCGTCGCCGTGTCGGTTACGGTCGCTTCGTACCAGGCGCCCGTCGTGCCGGAACTTCCGATCCGGACTCCCAGCACATACTTACGGCCCGGCACCCAGTTGTACGGATCGATGCGGCAGCTCCAACCGCTCCCCTCACCTGAGAACGTGCCACACCTGCGGCCCTGCGCAGCGTCGGCGGACCATACGGAAAAGAGCGCGATCTTGTCATGGTTCGGGTACGAACCGTCCTGCAGTCCGACGTAGCCACCGTCACCGAACTGCGAATGAAATTGATGCGACCAGAAATACGACGCGCCGGACGTACTCGTGCGCTCGATTACGACGGATTGCGACAATTCGCTATAGCCAGGATTTGCGTGGGGCCAGCTCCACCACGAATACGGCCCACCCAACCCAACTGACGCCGACGCCGCGGATGTCGTCGCGGTGGCGGACCGGCCGAGTTGTTGCGCGTAGGTGTGCAGCCCCCGGAACGGAGCACGCACCTTCGCGAGCCGCGGCGCAGGCGAGGCCGACGCCACCCCGACCGACACGACAAACGTCAACGCGGTCGCCAACGCACACACCCGTCCGTCCACGCGTCCCATAATCAATACACCGCCCTCACACAGGCTATATCCGGCGGCGCGCAAGTGCCTCAGAAGTATCAGAGATGTCGCGACGCAAACTGGCCCAGGGCCGCGATTTGCACCTCGCGGCGCGCTTCGCGCGCTGACTCCAAAG
>JAUZEM010000260.1 GCA_030839005.1 Actinomycetota bacterium
GTTTCGGCGATGCTCATCTTCATATCATCGCCCGCGAGAGACCCGCGCCGTACCCGATCTACTCGGCACCACGACCCGGTGCGGTTCGTGCTCCCCAGGGCGTGGTATACGGGAGTGATGCCTCGACAGACCCGGCGGTCGTGACGCGGTGAGCGCGGCCGGCGCAGATCGAGGTCCGAGGCATCACTACTTCAGCGTCCCCCGGATCCTGATGCTCGTCGTTGCGGCGATCTCGTTCCATATCGTCGCGCCGAGCATCGTCGAGGTCGTCGGTTCGTGGCCGAGAGTCTCGAGCGTCGCACCGGAGTGGCTGATCGTCATCGTCGCGTGCGAGGTGTTGAGCTTCGCGAGCGCGATCACGCTCCAACGAATCGCGCTCCGAACCAGTGCGTGGTTCGCAGTCGCGACGTCGCAGCTCGCCGGGAACGCCATGAGCCAGGTCGTGCCGGGCGGCGCGGCCGCGGGCGCGACGCTGCAGCTACGCCTCCTCGGTCAGGCCGGCGCGGACACCACGACCGCGATCTCGGGCTTCACCGCGTTCTCCCTGCTGCAGACCGCGAGCATCCTGTTCCTCCCGGTTCTGACGCTCCCGACGATCCTGGCCGGCGCGGGTGTCGATCGCGGGCTCGCGCAGACGGCCTTCCTCGGCATCGCCGGGTTCGTCGCCGTCGCCGGGCTCGGCGCGCTCCTGCTCACGACGGACCCGCTGCTCGTCGGCATCGCTCGACTCATCGAAGTCGTCCGCAAGACAGTGCTCCGCAAGCGCCCGGCGACGACCGATCTCCCGGCAAGACTCGTCGGAGAGCGAAACAGCATCCGCGAGGTCCTCGGAGAGCGCTGGCGGGAAGCGCTCGTCGCGACCGCGTGCCGGCTCGGCTTCGACTTCCTCGCCCTGTTCGCGGCGCTGGCCGCAGTCGGCGGCCTACCGAAACCGTCGCTCGCGCTCCTCGCATACACCACTGCAACGTTGCTCGCGATGGTCCCGATCACGCCGGGCGGGTTGGGGCTCGTCGAAGCCGGCCTCACGGGCACGCTCGCGCTGGCCGGCGTGAAACCGGCACAAGCGGTTCTCGCAACGTTGCTCTACCGATTGGCGTCCTACTGGCTACCGATTCTCGCCGGCCCCGTTGCGTACACCTTGTTCCGCCGCCGCTACCGGTAGGCAGGCACACGCGACTCCGAGCTCACAAGGGCGTCCACCGGGTGGTCGGGGACGCGAGCCACTGCAGCATCTCGCGCCGCGTGGTGGGGCCGTTGGGTCGTGCGGCCGCGGGGAGCACGCCCTCGTCGCGCAGGTGTGCGGCGGTGGTGCGGGCCGCGGCGATGGGGTCGGACGCGAGCGCACACGTGGTGGCGTGGGGGTCGAGGTGGAACAGATGCGCGGCATTGAGCCCGAGCACTTGGGCTTTGATCGTGTCCGTGAGCGCGGGGTATCCGAATCGCTGCTGAAACTCCTCGGAGATCGTGAAGGCACGGAAGGCCTGGAGCTGGGCTTGTGGCGAGCCGTACCAGATCGCGTCGGTTCCCCAGAGCACTCGGTGCTCACCGACGCGCGCGAGCAGCTTGCCGAGCGTGTGCGCAGCGGTGGTCGGGTACCGCAACACCTCGCGCCAGACGGTTCCGACATCGACCCAGACGTTGTCGTTGGTTGGAACCGCGTGATTGTCGAGCGCACGCAGGAACGTGTCGATGCCGATGTTCGCGTTCGGGCTGTATTGGCCTTCGACATGGTTCTTGTCCCACGCTCCGTGGAACACGACGAACTGCATGTCGGGGAACTGGCGTGAAACTGCGACGATGTCGTCGGGACGGTTGTGCGCCGCATCGAATCGCACGAGCGGCAAACCCTTGTGCGCGACGAGGACCTTCACGCCGAGATCGTGGGCCTTTTGGATGACCGGAAGTCCGATGGCAGGATCGTCGAGCGCGAAGCCACGCCGGTTCGGTCCCCACGCGGTGTACACCTTGAATGCGGCAACCTTGCCGGTCTTCGCGGCGGCTTCCATTTCGTCGAGCCGAGCATTCAAATCGCCGAAGTTCGGTGCAATCACGTTGTGCACGAGGACACGTGCGGCTCCAGCCTGGGTGAGTTGCGCCGCGAGCTGCTGCGTCCCCAACTGATCGAGGAACGGCACCGGCGCATCCGCCGGCCCCGAGTTCGGCACGTCCGAGAGCATCGCGACGGTCGTGTCGCTTCCGAGAAACAGATCGTGCAGGTATGCGGCGCGGCTCGCACACTCGAGCCGGTTCGACGCACCACAAGCCGGGACCATCCCGAGCACCAAGCCCACCGTGTCCGGCGCGTTCTTGGTCCACGGCCCGTCCGGCATCACGTGATGCGTGTGCACGTCGACGACGAACTCGCCGTTGCCGCCCAATGCGTGCTCGCACGCCTCGATGTCGTGCGGCGGCGGCACCGTGAACGACCCACCCGGCCGCGAGGAAGTCGAGCTCGAACTCGACCTCGAAGTCGACGTCGAGGTCGACGCCCGCGAAGACGAGCTGCACGCGGCAAGGTCGATCGTGGCGAGCACCGCCGCGACGCCACCCGCAGTCCGCAAGAACCGTCGGCGATCCATCCCCGCGTAACGGGCGCCGTCGTCCGCGTGCCCCAGCGCGGAGCTCGCGACATCGAGATCGCGTCTCGTCGGTGCGTCCGGGACGTACTCGCCGTTCGTTGCCGGCAAGACGCCCAACGGCAGGCGGACGTCGCCGTCGGGATCTTCGGCGCCGAACCGTCGTGTCACACGTCGAACCATAAGCCGC
>JAUZEM010000083.1 GCA_030839005.1 Actinomycetota bacterium
CCCGGGAACTTCGTCGATGACATGCGGATCGGCGTCGGCCACGTCTTCACCGAAGACGCGGATTCGTTCGTCGCGTGCCATCTGCTCGTGCAACGTGAGGCGGATCGTCTCGCCGAACGTGACGACATCAACGGGCGTGTCGACGCGCGATCCGTCGGCCGCGTGCGGGACCGGCTCACCCGGGTCGACCTGGACCGGCATGGGCCCGAATACGTGATCCATGACCGACCCGGGAGCGGGTCGTGGCAGTGCGAGTGCGGCCTCGGCTGCCGCGCGTACCGTCTCCTTCGCTTCCGTCCGCATCTGTTCTGCCGTCTCGACGGTCAGCGCGCCCGCCGCCAGCAGGCGCTGCTCGAGCCGCGTGATCGGGTCGTGTTCGCGTTCGTCGTCGAGCTCCTCGGCCGCGCGGTACTTCTTCTGGTCGTCGGAGAGCGAGTGCGAGTAGGGACGGGTGACGAGCGCGTGCACCAGACACGGGCCTGCGCCCGCGCGCACGTGCGCGATCGCGTTCGCCCCCTTGCTGCGGACCTCGAAGTAGTCGCAGCCGTCCATGTTGACGACGCGGAGCCCGCGGATGCCGCGCACCATCTCCGAGATCGGCGCCGGATGCTGATCGGTCGATCGCACCGAGATCGCGTAACCGTTGTCGGCGACGACGAACAACACCGGGAGATGGAGACGAGTGGCGGTGTTGAGCGATTCCCAGAACTCGCCTTCGGAGGTTGCGCCCTCGCCGAGCGACACGTAGGTCAGTTCGTCGCCGTGCGCGGTGCAGCCCGGCAGGTGCGGGCGCCGCCCGATGTAGCGCGCCGCCTCCGCGCAGCCGACCGCGGGCAGGCACTGGCTCGCGGTCACGGACGTCTGGCTCACGATGTTGAGTCGGGCCGATCCCCAATGGCAGGGCATCTGCCGGCCCCCTGATGCGGGGTCGGCCGCCGCCCCGACGGCCTGCATCAACATCTCGAGCGGCGTGACCCCGAGCGCCAACGCGAGCGCGCGATCGCGGTAGTAGGGGAAGAACCAGTCGTAGCCGGCGCGCAGGGAGCGAGCGAGGCCGAGCAGCAACGCCTCGTGTCCCGCGCCCGAGATCTGGAAGAACGCGCGGTTCTGCTGGCGGAGCGCGATCTCACGGTCGTCGCAGAAGCGAGACACGAGCGCGAGGCGGAAGTCGTCGAGCGCTTCGTCGAGATTTGCGTTGAGCGATCGGTCGAGTGCGGCGTCGTGCACTGCTCGGCAGTGTACGACCTAGTCTGGGTCGCGGTGACGCAGTCCGTGCCCCTTCCTTGGCGCCGGCGCGCCGCGCGCGATACCGGCCGTTTCCTCTCGCCCGCGGTGCGGAATCTCGCAGGTGAGCTCGACGTCGATGCGGCGTCCTTGCTCGGCCGAGGGACGGGTGGTCGCGTCACGCGCGCGGACGTCCTCGCCGCGGCCGGCGCTCCCGAGAGTGTGCGCGACGAGGTCGTGCCGTTCGACAACGTCCGGCGCCGGACCGCGATCGGGCTCCTCGCGTCCAAGCGTGCGATCCCGCACGCGCTTGTGGTCGCGGCGGCCGACTACGCCGCGATCGGACTGGCCCGCCGCGCCGGGGATCTGACCGCGTTGCCGTTCGTGGCGCGCGCCGTCGTCGACGCACTTCGCGAATTTCCGCTGATGAACGCGACGACGGCCGAGGACGGGTTGTCCGTGGTGACTCACCGGGCCGTACACCTCGGGATCGCGGTCGACCTCGACTTCCACGGCCTCGTGGTGCCGGTAGTGCACGGCGCCGACGGCCTGCGCCTGCGCGCCCTCGCCGCCGCGATCCGCGACGTCGCCGCCCGCGCCCGCGCCCGTCAGCTCGTGCCCGACGATGTCGCGGGCGGCACGTTCACGATCACCAATCCCGGGGCGTCGGGCACGTGGATCTCGTTCCCGGTCATCAATCGGCCCCAGGTCGGGATCCTCGCGACCGACGGCGTCTCCAAGCGGGTGGTCGCAGGTGACGACGGCCGTATCCGCATCGCGCCGGTCGGTCATCTGTGCTGCGCGTTCGACCATCGCGCGCTCGACGGCGCCTACGCGGGTGCGTTTCTCCGGCGCGTCCGCGACATCGTCGAGACGCGCGACTGGCTCAGCGAACTTTGACGGCCAGCCGCGACGGGTCCTCGACGTCGCTCGGTTTGCACGCGGGCGGTCCGGTGACGGGATCACAGCGGGCAGGGGTCCCGCCCGGGATGCGCACCACGTAGCCGTTGCCGATCGTCGGGTCCGGCTGTTCGTAATCGGTGCTCACCAGCTGCGCGCCACCATTCAGGGCGGCTCGTTCCATGCGCGTGTCGTTCGCCCGAGCGGCAATCGTGTCGGCGTCGGCCCGCGTGCGTACGATCATGTGCGCCGCGAGCGCCGCCTTGATCCGGGTCGCGTCGGCGATCGGATCGTTCAACTTCGCGAACGCGGCATCGTCTCGACCCGGCGCCGACGGCGTGAAGAGCAGACGCCCTCGCAGCGACGGGTGGCCGATCAGGTAGGTGTCGCGGACCGATTCGTTGTCGAGCGTGAAGTAGACCTTCCCGCGTACGCGGTCGAGCGTCGGCCAGCCGTGCGAGCGGACTGCTTCCCCCAGCGTCGGAGCGCTGCCGCGCACGTCGTCAGGAGTGACGATCCGGTCGCGGGTGAACACCGAGAGGATCTCGCGCTCGAGCGCGGCGAACATCGGTTCGGTCACGCGATCGTCCTTCATCTCGACGTGGATGTCGATCGGCACATGAGCCGGGTGCGCGTCCGACCACGTCCGGACGAGCCGAATGCACGAGACGAACGTGAGACAGGTCGAGTTCGTGTCGACATCGGCCTGGTGTATGACCTTGTAGCCCGGCGTGCGCATCACCGGTTCGTCGGGCAGGCGCACCCCCACCTGGATCGGGAACGACGGCCGGGCGAACTTGCCACCGCTCGGGTCGGACCAGACGTCGAGCTCGATCTGGCGTACGCCGAGCGCGAATTGTTCGGGCAGCGGAGCGTGCGCGTAGTCAAGACTCATCGCGAGCCCCGCGTTCCCGCCGTTGCGCAGCGCGGCGAGCACCTGGGGATACGGCCGGCCGTGGTAGCTGTTGTGCGACCCGAGCACCTGTATCTGATCGAGACGCAAGGTGCGGTCGAGTCGGTACCCGGGAACCGACGTGGTCGTCGACGCCGACGGCGCGGTCGCTTGGTGCCCGGCGCCACCACTACTGCACGCCGGGGCGACGAGAGCCACGAGACAAATTGCGATCGCCGCGATCGACGTGCGGGGCCACACGCCTCGGAGCATAGGATCTCGCCCGTGCACGCGCCTCCCGGCGAGTCACGAGTAGCGAAGCGAGGAGAGAGGTCGCGGTGAGGGTGCGCGTTGATCCCGATCTGTGCGTCGGTCACGGCCGCTGCTACGTGCTGGCGTCCGACGTGTTCGCGACCGACGACTTCGGCCACTGCGAGATCGTCGCATCCGAGGTAGACGGCGCGCTCGCCGAGCAAGCGCGGATCGGCGCCGAGAACTGCCCCGAACGAGCCATCTCCTTGGAGGATTGACGAATGAACGACGTGCTGCAGTACGAGGGCAAGCGCGTGATCGTGACGGGCGCGGCGTCGGGCATGGGCGCGGCGACCGCGCAGATCCTCGTCGATCTCGGTGCGGAGGTGCACGCCATCGACATCAAGAAGCCCGAGGTCACGGGGCTGGCCAGCTTCAGCCAGTGCGACCTCCGTGACCCGGCGCAGATCGACGAGACCGTCGCCAAGATCGGCAAGATCGTGAACGCTCTGTTCAACTGCGCCGGCCTGCCGAACACGTTTCCCGAGCTCGACGTGATGCTCGTCAACTTCTGCGGGCTCCGTCAGGTGACCGAGTCGGTGATCCCGCTCATGATCGAAGGGTCGTCGATCGCCAGCATCGCGTCGACCGCGGGGATCGGCTGGATGCAGAACATGGATTTGCTTTTCGGTCTGGTGCTGACTCCCGACTTCGCCGCGGCGCGTGCATGGTGCGAGGAACACCCGAAGGAGCTGGCGAACGCGTACGGGCTGTCGAAGGAAGCGATCAACGCGTACACGGCGTTTCGGTCGTTCAACCTCGCGAAGGACAGGATCCGCATCAACTGCGTGAACCCGGGCCCGACCGACACGCCGATGATGCCCGAGTTCGAGAAGGCGGTCGGCAAGAAGTACATGGATGACTTCCCGGTTCCCCTCGGTCGCCACGCCGTTGCCGATGAGCAGGCCTGGCCGATGGTGTTCCTCAACAGTCCGCGTTCGTCGTTCGTCACGGGTCTGCAGTTCGACTGTGACGGCGGCTTCAAGGGCGGTTTGTTCACGGGCCAGATCGACCCGACGGTCCTGATGCCCGAAGGCTTCGGCGACGCCTGACCCGTGCATTGCCGGCCGGGGCGGCGAGCCGAATAGCCTCTCGTCGCATGAACGACGCGCCGAGAAGTGACTGGACGATCGACGAAGTGCGGGTGCTCTTCGAGCTGCCGCTCATGAGATTGATCCGCCGGGCCGGCCGCGTGCACGAACAGTTCCACGATGTCGACGTCGTGCAGGTGAACCAGCTGTTGTCGATCAAGACCGGTGCCTGCCCCGAGGACTGCGGCTACTGCGCGCAGTCGGCGCGTCACGACACCGGTGTCAAGCCCCAGCCGCTCATGGCCGTCGACGAGGTCGTGCGCACGGCCAAGCGAGCGAAGGCCCAAGGCGTCACCCGGTTCTGCATGGGTGCCGCGTGGCGCGACGTGAAGGACAACGCGCAGTTCGACCGGGTGCTCGACATGGTGCGCCAGGTCAACGATCTCGGTCTCGAGGTGTGTGCGACCCTCGGCATGCTCACTGCCGACCAGGCGCGCCGGCTGGAGGAAGCAGGCCTCTACGCGTACAACCACAACCTCGACACCTCACCCGAGTACTACGACTCGGTGATCACGACCCGCACCTACCAGGAGCGCCTCGACACGATCGACAATTTGCGGACGACGAGCATCACCGTGTGCTGCGGCGGGATCATCGGGATGGGCGAATCGGTCGCCGACCGGATCTCGTTCCTGCACCGGTTGGCGACGCTCGACCCGCATCCGGAGTCGGTGCCGATCAACGTGTTGTCGCGCGTCCCGGGTACCCCGCTCGAGAACGCGGCCGACGTCGAGATCCACGAGACGGTCCGCATGATCGCGGCCGCGCGAGTGCTCATGCCTTCCTCGATGGTTCGCATCGCCGCCGGCCGGCACCTGATGAGCTTCTCCGATCAGGCGCTCTGTTTCCTTGCCGGCGCCAACTCGTTCTTCTCGAGCGAGCGCAACATGATGCTCACCGCGACGACGCCATGTGCCGACCACGCGAGCGACCGCTCAATGCTGGCGACAATGGGTTTGCGGCCGCGGGTCCTCGAGCCCAGCGAGCGGTGACCGTTCCCGTCCTCAGCCCGTCACGTGCCGCCGTGCGCGGTGTCGCAGAGCCGGGTCTGTCCCGCGGGCACCTGGCCGGCACCGACACCCTCGAGTGCGGCGAAGGGTCCGCACTGGTTCGGCACGACCCAGACGTGCAGCATCGGGGTGTTGCCGGCTTTGGACGACCCCGGCGGGCACTGGCCATTGACGGCGGTGAGGCCCGACAGCGTCTTTTGCAACGGGTCGTTCGTCAGACAGAGATCGGCGTGCACGTGCCACTGTGTGAGCGCGCCGCCGACATCGGGCGCGTCGGTGAAGCGGCTGCCGAACGGCAGCATGAACATCGCGGCGGCGATCTGCTGCGTGCCGTTCCGCACCTCGTAGACCAGTGATTCGGGTCGCGTCGGGTCGAGGATGTGGCCGTCGTCGACGGTGGCCCAGTTGATGAAGTGCTCGTCGCCGGTGATGCGGTCGCCGATCGAGCGATACCCCGCCGCCATCGCGTCGGACGGGTAGGTGAACTTGCGGAGGTCGACGATCGTCGTGCGGAGCAACTGCTCGGCGCGGTGCTGCTCGGCGGGCGTGACGCCGGGGGTTCCTCCGAGGTCGATCGGCTTCGTCGGGTCGTAAGGCTTCGGTTTCTCGAGTGTCGTGGAGGTGGTCGATGTCGCCTTCGTCGTGGACGACACGGCGGGTGCCGGCGCGCTGGATTGATGCACGGCCGACGATCCGCCGCACGCGCTCAGCACGAGCGCGATCGCAAACGATCCAATCGCGAACGGCCTGATCGCGAACGGCCTGATCGCGCCCCGAACCCCCGACTTCTGCATGCGGCCAGACTACTCAGTGGCACTGTCCGGGTTACTGCGGCAGAGCTCGGAGGAATCCTGCCGCGAGCGGGGCCGCGACGCGCCCGCCCACACCGCCGTCCTCGACGATGACCGCGAATGCGAGGTCGCCGCGGAACCCGATGAACCACGCGTGCGTCCGGGGTGGGTTCGCATTGCCGAACTCGGCCGTGCCGGTCTTGCCGAACGCGTTGGCCGGCAGGCCCGCTCCGGCCGCGGTGCCGCCCGGACGCACGACACTCGCCATGAACGATTTCAGCGTGGAGTCGACGCGCGGATCGAGTGCCGCGACCGCGGGCGTTGCGGGCGCGGCCGGCTCGGTCACGAGCACCGGTGTCCGCCACCGTCCGTTGGCGACCGTCGCCGCAACCGACGCCATCTGCACCGGGCTCGCGAGCACGCGTCCTTGTCCGATCGCCGCGGCGGCGCGTTCGGCGCGATCGCTCGGCTTGGGGAACGAACCACCGGCGGCTTCGATTCCGAGCGACCAGCGCGCGTTGAAGCCGAACAAAGCCGCCGCGTTCCCGAGCGCGTCGGCCGGAAGCGGATCGGCCAGTCCGAGGAACGCGTTGTTGCACGAGATCGCGAACGCGGCCGCGAGATCGAGCGAGCCCGAGGCCTCGCCTTCGAAGTTCCTGAAATTCCGGCCGCCGATATTGATCGTCGGTGGACACGGTGCCGGAGTGGACCCCGTGTCGCCGGCGGCGAGCAGGGCGGCCGACGTGATGACCTTGAAGGTCGAACCCGGCGGGTACGTGCCCGCGAGTGCGCGATTGAATCCGCCGTCGGGCTTCGACACGACGGCTCGGATCGCGCCCGTCGACGGGTCGATCGCAACCAGGGCCGCGTTGTTGCGGACGCCGGCGAGCGCTGCTTCCGCGGCCTTCTGAGTCGAGGGGTCGATCGTGAGCCGCACCGATTGTCCCGCCTTGCCCGCGAAGCGCTTGAGCTTGCGTACGGTCGCGCCCTTGCGATCGACGATGACGACGTCGGTGCTCGGCGATCCGGCGAGCCGCTTCTCGTGGACGAATTCCAGGCCGGAGAGCCCGACTCGATCGCCGACCGCGTACGGCGGGCCGAGCTGGCGGAGCCGTTCGGCCGTGACGTCGCCGACGCTGCCGAGTATCGGGCCGAGGGCGGCGTCGACCGCGACCACGCCCTGTGCCGACCGGAAGATGATCCCATTGATCGGCACCAGCTGATCGTGGATGCGTTGGTAGCGCTCGGCGGGAAGCCGCGAGACCGTCGTTACCGGGAGGAAGTAGAAGGGACGCACGCCGGGTGCGTGCAGCACCTTGTCGATCGTCGCCGGATCGACGTCGAGCAACGACTTCATACCGAACTTGACGGCCGCGAGATCGGCCGGGGTCTTGATGTGATCGGGTTCCAGGCCGACCTGCACGATTGCCTCGTCGCCGACGAGCACGCTGCCGTCGGCGGCGAGGATCGGGGCGCGCGCGGCCCAGACTCGCTCGACCGTCAAATGCTGGCCGGTGCCCAGACCTGGGAAGAGATCGTTCGGACTCCACTTGATGAGCCAGCCCGCCTTCGAGTGGACGAGCGCGAGCGCGCCGTCCCACTCGATCGCGCCCAGCCCCTTGAGCGCGACCTTCGCGTGGTACCTGGCGCTCGCGTCGGTCGCGTTGCCGGAAAGGGCGGTTCGCGTGTACGTCGCCGAGCTACCGGGAATGGCCTGCACCAGGCCCGATACCGCGGCGGCGAGATCGGTGGGCGGCGAGTCGAGGAGCGTGGCCATGTCGGCCGGGTCGTTGCGGGCCCACGCGTGCAGGAAGGTGTCCACCTCGCGGCTCGGGAGCGTGACCTTGTCCTTGTGGGTCTTCGCGACGACAACGGCAACGATGCTGCCGGCGACGACGAGGAGCGCCGCGAAGAAGACGAGAGCGCGCTTCATCGGCCGCCAGTCTGGCCCAGGGGAGCCCGCCGTCGGTGGCAGTGACCCCTCGGGATGCCAGGAGTGGGGCCGTCGTTCGACACGCCACAGCTCAGAGGACGAAGATGGAACACGTTCTATCCCGTGACGATGCTGTCGAGTAGTGGCGGAGGCCAGATGTACGTCGGGTTGAGCAA
>JAUZEM010000302.1 GCA_030839005.1 Actinomycetota bacterium
GTCTTCCTCGGCGGTGTCGGGGAAGTTGGCCGAAACATGGCCTGCGTCGAACTCGACGGCCGGATCCTCATCATCGACGTCGGGCTGAGTTTCCCGAGCGCCGATATGCCCGGCATCGATCTCGTGCTGCCGGACTTCACGTATCTGCGCGAGAACGGCGATCGGGTCGAGGCCGTGCTGCTCACGCACGCGCACGAGGACCACGCCGGCGGCCTGGCCTTCTTGCTGCGTGACATCTCGGTGCCGATCTACGGCTCGGCGCTCTCGCTCGCGCTCGCCCGCAACCGCATCGACGAGGCGGGCATGCTCGATCGCACGGAGCTCATAGCGGTTGCCGACGGTGAGCGGCGCCGCGTCGGACCGATCGACTGCCAGTTCGTGCCGGTGACCCACTCGGTGCCGCACGGCTTCGCGGTGGCGTTCTTCACCCCCGAGGGGACGATCGTCCACACCGGCGACTTCAAGCTCGACCTCACGCCCGTCGACGGCCGCCACACCGACCTCGCGTTGTTGGGTGAGCTCGCGCGCCGCGACGACGGCATCCGTTTGTTGCTCTCCGATTCGACCAACGCGGAGCGTCCGGGGTTCACGCCGTCGGAGTCGACCGTCGGCGCGGCCATGCGGGCGCTCTTCCGGGAACATCCCGACAAGCGCTTCATCGTCGCGAGCTTCGCCTCGCACCTGCATCGGGTGGAACAGGTCGCCCACGCCGCGATCGCGCACGGTCGCAATGTCGCGTTCGTCGGCCGGTCGATGCTGCAGAACGTTTCGATGGCGCGCGAGCGCGGCTTCATCGATCTTCCCGAGTACGCGGTCCTCGACATCGAGGAGACGGCCAAGTACGCGCCCGGCGAGATCTGCATCATCTGCACCGGTTCCCAGGGCGAGCCGATGAGCGCCCTGTCGTTGATGGCCGCGCACGAGCACAAGTACGTGAAGGTGTCGCCCGACGACGTGGTGGTGATCAGTGCGCATGCGATCCCCGGCAACGAGTCGAACGTGTCGCGGGTCATCGACGCAATGCACCGGGCCGGCGCGGAGGTCGTGCACGACCGGACGTCGCCGGTGCACGTCTCCGGCCACGCGTCCCAGGAAGAGCTCAAGTTCATGCTGAGCCTGCTCTCGCCCGAATGGTTCGTGCCCGTGCACGGCGAGTATCGCCATCTCGTGCATCACGCGCGGCTCGCGCACGAGGTGGGCGTTCCCGAAGATCACGTGCTCGTCTGCGAGGACGGCGACGTCGTCACCCTCGGCGATGCCGGCGCCGAGGTTGAGCGGCGCGCGGTGCCGGCCGGCTACATGTACGTCGACGGCATCGTCGGCGACGTCAGCCGCGGTGTGCTGCGCGACCGGCGGATGCTGGCGGAGGAAGGCGTCGTCGTCGTTATCGTCACGGTCGACGCCACGACGGGCGAGATCGTCACCGGTCCGGAGATCGTGACCCGAGGCTGGGTGTACGCCCCCGAGGCCGAAGGGTTGATCGAAGACGCCAAGGAGGTCGTGCGCGATTCGATTGCGCAGGCTGCCGGCGAAGGCGCCACCGACTTCGACACGATGCGGCGCCACTGCCGCAAGTCCCTCGCGCGCTTCATCGACGAACGGACCCGCCGTCGTCCCACGGTCATCCCGGTCGTCATGGAAGTCTGAACGTCGTGGGTGTCGACATCGATCTCTCCGGCCGACGCGCGCTGGTGACGGGTGGGGGCAACGGTGTCGGAGCCGAGATCTGCGGGGCGCTGGTGCGCGCCGGCGCGTTCGTATGGGTGAACGACATCTACGAAGATCGCGCGGCGGCCGTCGCGGCCGACCTGGGTGGCGACGAGCACGCGCGCCCGGTGAAGGCCGATGTAACGAGCCCCCTCAAGATCACGCGCATGCGCGACGCGACCGGCCCGGTCGACATCCTCGTGAACAACGCCGGCATCCCGACTTCGGGATTCGGCGAGCTGAAGCTCTTCGTCGACACCCGCCCCGACGATTGGGAGGACGCGATGCGCCTCAACCTGGGCGCGGTGCTCCACGTCACGCACGCGTACGTCGGCGCGATGGTCGAGCAGGGGTGGGGAAGGATCGTCACGATCGTCTCCGATGCCGGACGGCGCGGCGAACGGTTCCAGGCGATCTATGGCGCGGCCAAGGC
Source organism: Actinomycetota bacterium (assembly GCA_030839005.1). Classification (GTDB taxonomy): domain Bacteria; phylum Actinomycetota; class Acidimicrobiia; order IMCC26256; family PALSA-610; genus PALSA-610. The sequence continues at coordinate 2,141 of JAUZEM010000302.1, forward strand.
CGGGGCGATGGGTTTCGTGCGTGGTCTGTCGGCCGAGGTCGGCGCGCACGGCGTCACCGCGAATTGCGTTTCGCTCGGGACGATGAAGACGGGCGCGCTCGAGGGTGCGCTTGCGAGCAACCCGGAGCTCGAGGCCAAGTTCACGCGGCCGTACACGATCCCGCGGCTGGGCCGCCCCGAGGATCCGGCGCTGCTCGTCGCGCTCTTGTGCAGCGAGGCGGGAGCCTGGATCACCGGCCAGGTGTATCCGGTCGACGGCGGATACGCCCCGACTCTGTAGTCGCCCACGATCCCCTTGTGGCCAATGTGACCGGTGTTAGCTTTGAGGCATGGCCTCGCGCCGTCAGTCCAAGTCCGCGCGCGCACGGAAGCGGGCGAAGGCTCGCGTCCGGACCCGGGCGGCCTGGCGGGGCGAGCTGGCCGAGCAACTCGCCGACCACCGGATCGACGCGCTGGCGATCGGCCTGGCCGTCTTCGGTCTGCTCGGCCTCCTCGCGATGTTCTCCGATCTCGTCGGCCCGGTCGGCCGGGGCATCGACACGGCCGCAGCCGTGCTCCTCGGCCGGGGCAAGGTGCTCGTTCCGATCGCGTCCCTGGCGGCGGCCGCGTCCACAGTGGTCCAACGGCGCGGCGGCGACGATGACGACGAAACGGTGTCGACGCGACGCGGCCTGCGCTTCGGCCTCGGTCTCGTCCTGGTGTGCGCGAGCGTCGTCGGCGCCTTCCATCTCGGGCGCGCGAAGACCGCGGCCGGTGCGCTCGAGCCGCTGAAGCGCTCGGGTGGCGTGCTCGGCGCCGCCATCGGCGCGCCGCTGCGCGCCGGCCTCGGTGACGCCGGAGCCGTGATCGTTCTCGTCGCGGTCGGCACGCTCGGGATGCTGCTCGTGGTCGGCACCGGCGTGCGTCAGGTCGCGCAGTCGCTCGCGACCGGAGGCCGCTTCGTCGGTCGCCACGCCCGCACGATGCTCACGTTGCCTTCCGAGCGGGCCGACGCGGACGCGCCGATGGCCGCGGCCGCGTCTGGGAAAGCGTTTGGGACAACCCCGGGGGCGCCGGGCGGGCGGGCGGTGCTCTTCGACGAGCTCGACGACGCGCCGATCGTCGACTTGATCACCGAAGCAGAGTACGAAGAAGAGGACGAAGAGATCGAGGAAGAGGAGTACGAAGAAGAGGAGGCCGACGGCGAGTACGCGGAAGAGGAATACGAGGAATACGACGAGGACGAGGAAGGCGAAGAAGGCCCTGAAGGCGAGGTCGACGACGAGGAGGAGGAGGACGCGGGGGAAACCCAGCTCCGTCCCGTCCCCAAGGTCGCCTGGAAACTTCCCGCGACCAGCTTGCTCAAGAAGAGTCTGGCGCGCGAGGTAGACAGCCGCCTGGTCAAACAAGGTGGCGACGTCCTCGAATCGACGATGCGCGAATTCGGTGTGGACGCGCGCCTGATCGACGCGACGGTCGGACCTACGGTGACGCGTTACGAGCTCGAGCTGGCGGCCGGAGTCAAGGTGAGCAAGGTCACCAGTCTCTCGAAAGAGATCGCGTACGCGATGGCGAGTCACGACGTGCGGATCCTCGCCCCGATTCCCGGGCGCAGCGCGATCGGTGTCGAGGTGCCGAACAAGATGCGACCGCTCGTCACCCTGGGCGACATCCTCAGTAGTCCCGAGGCGAAGAAGACGAAGCATCCCCTCGAAGTCAGTATGGGTCGCGACATCGCCGGACGCGCGGTGTTCGCCAACCTCGCGACGTTCCCGCACGTGCTCATCGCCGGTCAGACCGGCGCGGGCAAGTCGAGCTGTATCAACAGCATCGTCACGTCGATCCTCATGCGCACGACGCCTGACGAGGTACGACTCATCCTGGTCGACCCCAAGCGGGTCGAGCTCGGGCAGTACAACAACGTGCCTCATCTGCTCACCGAGGTCGTCACGAGCCCGAAGAAGGCGGCCAACGCGCTCGACTGGGCCGTGCGCGAGATGGAGATGCGTTACGACCTCCTCGCCGACATCGGGGTGCGCGACATCACGGGCTACAACGCGATGCACGACCGGGGCGACATCCCGACGCCGGACGACCCCGACCCCGACACCGGCAAGGCCTACGAACGTCTGCCCTTCATCGTCGTCGTCGTCGACGAGCTCGCCGACCTGATGATGGTCGCGGCGCGCGACGTCGAGACGAGCATCTGCCGTCTTGCCCAGATGGCGCGCGCGGTCGGCATCCACCTGGTGATCGCGACGCAGCGCCCGTCGGTCGACATCATCACCGGCGTGATCAAGGCGAACATCCCGAGCCGGCTCGCCTTCAGCGTGAGCACCCTCGCCGACTCGCGCGTGATCCTCGATCAGCCGGGCGCGGAGAAGCTGATCGGCAAGGGCGACATGCTGCTCCTGAACGCCTCGTCGAGCCGCGCCGACCGCATCCAGGGCGCGTGGGTCGACGAGGACTGCGTGCGCAAGGTGGTCGCGCACTGGAAGCGCCAGGTCGTGCAACCGCAGTACGTCGAAGGGGTCCAGGGCGCGGACGCCCCGGGCGGTCGCTCCCGATCCGACTCGGACGAGACCGACGAGCTGCTCGTCGAGGCGATGGAGCTGGTCGTGGCCAGCGGGCTCGGTTCGACCAGCATGCTGCAACGCAAGCTGCGGGTCGGCTTCGCGCGAGCAGGGCGTCTCATGGATCTGCTCGAGCGACGGGGCGTCGTCGGCCCGTCCGAGGGATCGAAGGCACGCTCGGTTCTCATGAGCGTGGAGGAGCTCGAAGAGCTCAAAGAACGAAGCTGAGGGCGGCGCGTCATTGCGCCGCCCTCCAGCTCGTTGACGAGTGCGCTACGCGGCGCGCACCTTCGGGGTGTGCTCGCCGAGCGTCTCGTCGGCCATTGCCCGGTCGTGCGTCAGCCAACCGAACAGCGCCCGCCACGGCACGCTCATGCCGGCCACGACAAAGCCCGTGACCCACACGCCGACCGTGTCGTTGCGGATCCCGATGCCGAAGCCCCGGAAGAGCGAGTAGTCGATCAGCACCGTTGCGCCGACGCCGATCACGAACGTGGCCAGCGAACGCAGGTTGCGTAGCTGCGGGACCGCGTCGGTGAGGAAGTCGACCAGTTTCAACGTCGCGAGTGCGAGCAACGCGACGATCGCGAAGTCGTACATCTGCCACCTCCAGGTGGTTTGCGGACGGCTCCATGCCGTCCCGCACCTACGACTGACGACCGACGAAAAAGGTGACATGACTCTTTGTCGCCTTCGCTGCTCGGCGGGATACCCGCCTCGCTTTACGCTCAGGACTCCGGCCAGTTCGCTTCGCTCACGGCGCCGTGCATGCGACGGGGCAACTAAATTCTGCCGTCGGCTTCGAGGTCGTCGAGGCGGGTGCGTAGCTCCTCGAGTAGTCCGGCCGCGGCGGAGAGGTGCTCTTCGACGCGAGCGACGTAGGCATGGGGCGAGTCGTCGCTGACCTCGTCGTCGACGTCGATCTCGTTGACGACCGCGGCCGCGAACTCGCTTTGGTCCTCGGGCACCAACACGACGCCGCGGCGGTCGTCGGTGGAACCCGACCACTCGATCATCACGGGCACGCTCGCAGTCTCGAGGCGGCGGCGCAGTACCTGGGCCTGGATCTTCGGCCACTCGCCCAACTCGACGAGGCCGTCGCCGTCCTCGTCGTCGTCGATCTCGTTCCCGTCTGTGAGATGGGCCGGGCGCTCGGTGACGAGCGCGACGCGGCAGTCGGCGCAGCGACTCGTTCCGACTCGATACTCGGATCCGCACGATGGGCACCACAGGCTCGGTTCGTCCACGGCCGGCGAGTGTATTGGGGCAGCGTCGGTACGATGGCGGGAATGCCGGAGGACTCGACGACTGCGAAGCGATTTCACGTCGAGACGCTCGGCTGCCCCAAGAACGCGGTCGATTCCGACAAGGTCGTCGCCTCGCTGCTCGCGGACGGCCTGACCCCCGCCACATGCGTGGCGGAGGCCGACCTGGTCGTCGTGAATACGTGCGCCTTCATCGAGGCGGCGCGTCGGGAGTCGATCGACGTCGCGCTCGAGCTCTCCGACCGGCGCAAGCCCGGCGCCCGGATGGTCGTCACCGGTTGCATGGCCGAGCGCTACGGCGACGAGCTGGCCGCCGCGTTGCCGGAAGCCGACGCGGTCGTCGGATTCGCCGACGAGGGCGCGCTCGTCGATGTCGTGATGCGCGGCCGGAAGCCGGAGGGCGTGCGCGACCTGCTCGAGTTGCCGCGTCCCGCGCCGAGCGCGCCGTGGGCGTATGTGAAGGTTGCCGAAGGCTGCGATCGCGCGTGCGCGTTCTGCGCGATCCCGTCGTTTCGCGGGAAGCAGCGCTCGCGCTCGCCCGAGGCGATCGAAGCGGAAGTGCGTGGCCTCGTCGAACGAGGCGCGGCCGAGATCGTGCTCGTCGCGCAGGATCTCGCGTGGTACGGACGCGACTCCGGCGAACCCGGCGCCCTCGCGCCGTTGCTGCGCCGGCTCGACCCGCTGCGCGCGCACGGCCTCGCCCGTGTCCGGCTGCTCTATCTCTACCCCTCCGAGGTCAAGGACCCCCTCGTCTCGACGATGCTCGAGCTGCCTTCCGTCGTCCCCTACTTCGACCTCTCGCTTCAGCACGCGGCACCGGGGCTGTTGCGCAGCATGAAGCGCTGGGGGAGTGGTGAGCGCTTCTCCGAGATCATCGCGGCGATCCGCGCCGAGGAGCCCGACGCCGCCTTCCGCTCGTCGTTCATCGTCGGCTTCCCCGGTGAGACCGAAGCCGATCACGAGATGCTCCTCGAGTTCCTCGATCACGTACGCCTCGACTGGGCGGGCTTCTTTGCCTTCTCGCGCGAGGACGGCACAGTGGCCGCGGGTCTGAGTGGTGGCATCGAGGAGTCGCGCGTGCACGAGCGACTGCGCGAGTGTTCCGAAGTGCAGGAGCCGATCACCGCCTCGGCGCGCGCGGCGCTCGTCGGGCGCGACATAGAGGTGCTGGTCGACGGGATCGACGACGATGATGTCATGGTCGGTCGTACGCATCGTGAAGCGCCCGAGATCGACGGTGTGGTCCGGTTGGTCGGCACGGGCGATGTGTTCGCGCGCCCGGGCGCGGTGGTGGGCGCCACGGTGTGCGGCGTCGAGGGACCCGACCTCGACGCGAAGGTCTCCGGATGACCGCCGCAGCACCGATGCCGAGCCGCGCGAGGAAGCGGTTCGGACAGGGCGCGCTGGCGACGCCGGCGAACTTCATCACGCTCAGCCGGATCGCCGTCGCGCTGCCGGCGCTCGCGCTGATCCGCAGCCGAGGCTCGAGTTGGTTGACGGTCGGGCTGTGGTTCGCGATCACCGCGAGCGACAGTCTCGACGGCTGGCTGGCGCGACGCGACGGTGCGACCCGATCAGGCGCCTTCCTCGACCCGGTCGCCGACAAGCTCATCGTGCTCGGGGGACTGGCTGTGCTCGCGGATCGCGGGGTGTTCCCGTGGTGGGCGGTGATGCTCGTCATCGTGCGCGAGATCGGCATCAGTACGTATCGATCGGTCGCCGGCCGGCGCGGGATCGTGCTGCCCGCGCAGCGCCTCGGCAAGTACAAGGCGTTCGCCCAGTACTGCGCGGTCGGTTTCGTGTTGCTGCCGTTCACGGCCGACGCGGTCGGCTTCCAGCAGCTCGTGTTCGCGGCCGCGGTCGCGCTCACGCTCATCTCCGGGCTCCAGATCGTCCGGAGGGGATACATCGACTGGCAGCGCGCCGAGACCTGACCGAAGGGGCGACGAAGATGCGGTGTGAGGTTCTCGCGATCGGGACCGAGCTGTTGCTCGGCCAGATCGTCGACACGAACAGCGCGTGGATCGGCGAGCAGTTGGCCGCGTCGGGGATCGACTCCTACGAGCACCGCGCGATCGGCGACAACCAGGCGCGCATCGTGGCGGCACTGCGCGACCTGCTCGCGCGTTCCGACGCCGTGCTCGTGTGCGGCGGTCTCGGTCCGACGCAGGACGATCTCACGCGCGACGCGATCGCCGAGGTGATGGGCGTCCCGCTCGTGCGGCGCGACGAGCTCGCCGAGGCCATCGCCCAGATGTTCCGCGCCCGGGTGCGCGACATGCCGCAGAACAACCTCCGCCAGGCCGACGTTCCGGAAGGCGGCGACGCGATTCCCAACCCGATCGGCACCGCGCCGGGGCTGCTGTGCGAGCTGCCGGGCGACGGCGTCGCTCCAGGTGCCAAGGTCGTGTACGCGGTTCCGGGTGTGCCGTACGAGATGCAGCAGATGGTGCGCGATCACGTCATCCCCGATCTGCTGCGCCGGTCGGGTGAGGCGGCCGCGATCGTGTCGCGCTCGCTGAAGACGTGGGGCACCTCGGAGTCGGCTCTCGCGGAGATGGTCGCGCACCGGCTCGACGCGCTCGATGCCGGCGGTGGCAATCCCACGATCGCATTCCTCGCGCGCGGCATCGAGGGACTGGTGGTGCGTGTGACCGCGAAGGCCGCGACCGAGGCCGACGCCCGCGCGTTGGTCGACCTCGAGGAGAAGGAGCTGCGCCTCGTGCTCGGCGACCTGGTGTTCGGGGTCGACGACGAGACGATGGAGTACGCGGTGCTCGAGCGCCTTCGCGGCAGGGGATGGAGCCTCGGGGTCGCGGAGTCGTTGACCGGTGGTCTGATCGGCGCGCGGATCGTCAATGTCGAGGGCGCGAGCGACACGTTCCGCGGAACCCTCGGGTGCTACGCGACCGACGTGAAGCGTTCACTCCTGGGTGTCACGGCAACGTCCGTCGTCAGCGACCAGGCGGCGCGTGAGATGGCGGAAGCCGCCCAGCGCGTGCTCGGCGCCGATGTGGGGATCGCGGCGACGGGTGTTGCCGGACCGACGGAGCAAGACGGTGTCGCGGTCGGCACGGTGTACTTCGGCCTCGCGATTCCGGGCCTGCCCACCGAGGCGGTGAGCACGCGTCTGCCCGGCGACCGGGAGCGTTTGCGGCAGTTCTCGACGATCTCTTTGCTCAACCTGTTGCGGCAGCGACTCGACGTCCTGGGGGCGCGATGATCGAGATCCAGGTCAACATCGACTGCGCCGACGCAGATGCACTCCGGGCGTTCTACTGCGACGCACTCGGATACCGTCCGCGCGGCAACACCGAGCACTACCGATCGTGCGTTCCCGGAGATGGCGCGATCGGGCCCAAGATCGTCTTCCAGCAGGTGCCCGAGCCGAAGGCCGTCAAGAATCGCATACATCTCGACCTCGTCGTCGACGA
>JAUZEM010000306.1 GCA_030839005.1 Actinomycetota bacterium
TCTCGACCTGTTCCAACGGGTACATGTGTCACCGGCCTCGGTAACCGTGTTCGACTTCCACCCCTACGGCGTGATGATGGTGAAATGCAACGACACCGGCGGGCTCGACGACCTCTTGCCGGAACCAGTCGAGCCGGAATCAGTCGAGCCGGAACCTGACGAGCCAGAAACCGACGACCGTGTCGGGAGGGCGTCCTCGTGACCGATCTCATCGAGTTCGATCCCGTCGACGACATCGGCGCAGGCGCGTTCGGTCGTCCGGGTGAGCGAACGTTCGTGATCCAGGCGCGAAAGGGCGCGGCCGTGCTTTCGGTGCTCGTCGAGAAGGAGCAGGTGCGTCTGCTGGCGGTCGAGGCGAGTCAGTTCCTCGACCGCATTGCGGAAGAGGAGCCCGAGGAACCACCGAGCGCGCTGGAGGTGGAAGGCGGAGCCGTCAGCGAAGACGAGCCGCTCTTCCGCGCGCGGCTCATCGGCATCGGTTACGACTCCGAGCGCGGTCTGGTGCTGATCGAGCTCCGCGAGGACGCCGCCGACGAAGACGACGAAGATCCGCCTCCGCCTCCCGACGAAGCCGAGGGCCGGATCGCGCGGCTCTACGCGACGCGCGCGCAGATCAGGGTGATGATGCGCAACGGCGTTGCCGCGGTCGAGGGCGGGCGTCCGCACTGTCCCTTGTGCGACTTCCCGATGAACCCCGACGGGCATATCTGCCCGCGCTGGAATTGACGAGTCCGGCGATGGCAGTGGGCGACGATCGGGCGCGGGAGCTGTTGCGCGGCGGCGACGTCGCGGTGCTGGGCCGCATGCCGTGGTCGTCGAACGCCACTTTTCTCGTGAACATCTCCGATGGCGATGACGAGATCCTCGCGATCTACAAACCGCAGCGAGGGGAACGACCGCTGTGGGACTTCCCACGCGGGACATTGTGTCACCGCGAGGTCGCGGCCTTCGAGGTGTCGGAAGCGCTCGCCTGGGACATCGTGCCCGACACCGTTCTGCGCGATGGTCCGGCGGGCATCGGCATGATGCAACGCTTCGTCGAGCATGATCCCGAGGAGCAGTACTTCACGTTGCTCGAGGAGCATGTCGACGCGTTCAGGCGCATGGCTGCGTTCGACGTCGTGATCAACAACACCGACCGTAAGGGCGGTCACTGTCTTCGGGCGCTCGAGGACGGGCGGATCTTCGGGATCGACCACGGCATCTCGTTTCATGCGCAGTGGAAGCTGCGCACGGTGATCTGGGATTTCGCGGGCGAGTCGATTCCCGCCGACGTGTGCGGCGATCTCAACCGGCTGGCCGAACGGCTGCGCGCGGGCGCGGTAGGCGAGTGCATCGGGCACACGCTCGACCGGTTCGAGCTCGACGCGCTGCGCGCGCGCATCGAGCACCTTCTGGCCACGGGCTCGTTTCCGCAAGCCGACAACGACTATCACTCCGTTCCCTGGCCGATGATCTAGTTGTGTCAGCGCTCGGCGGGCGCGATCGCCGCGGCGGGGTCGCGGAAGAATCGAGAGCGGGGGAGCACGACGTCGGCGCCCGCCTGGCGAGCGGCGTCGGCCGCCTCGTCGTCGACGTGGGGTCCGTAACAGACGATGCGCGCGCTCGGCATTGCGGCCCGAATCTCCGCGACCTGCCCGGCGTCCCGGGAAATGTCGATGATGACGACCTCGGCCGACAGGTCGAGGCCGAATCGAACGTCAGGGATCGACGACCCGATGCGCGAGCGGTCCATGATGTCGCTCGTCGTCGCGGCGACGATCACCTTTTCAGACGCCGAGCCGCGGTTCGGGCATCGCGAACTCGGGCCAGCGTTTGCGGGACTTCCTCGAGAGCTTGTGCATGAGCGCGATCGCGTCAGGGTCGTCGTCGCCGGGTCGGACCTGGATCGCGCCGTCGGCGAGCATCCGCTCCATCAGGTCGCGCCCCGCGTCGGTGCGCACGATCGTGAGCGTCCAGTCGTTGTACTTGCCGATTCCGCCGGTCGAGATGTCGGCGTGCTCCGCGGCGAAGTCGGGACAGAGCTTGCAGCCCTCGCGCGTCCACTGGTGACACTCCTTGAGCGGCACCTCGTGATAGTCGCCGTTGTGCATCCAGATCTGGAAGACGCCCTTGATGTTCATCTTCTTGATGTCGGCCTTCTTCAGCCCGTACTTGGCCTCGAAGAGCTCCTCGAAGATCGCGTCGTCGAACGTCTTCGAGCAGAGCAAGCCGATGCTCAACGCGAGCTTGCGGGCGACCTTCCCGGCCTTGCGCTGCTTCATGACCGGCGGGATCGACGACTGACACGACATGCCGACGAGCGCGATCCGTTCGTCTTCCTTTTCGAGATCGAGGTAGCCGAGCGTGTTCGCGGAGTACGTGTAGCGGCTCCCGGCCGACGCGACGATGTCGTCGCGGGTGCGGGCGACGCCCGGGATCGCCTTCCATGTGGAGCCGTCGCCTTCGAGGTACGAGACGAGCGCGGCGTCGATGATGTCGTGCTCGAGTGCGTAGACGAGCATGGCCGAGACGAGTCCGCCGTCCTGGCCGACCTCGTGCAGTTCGGGATCGGCCGCGCGTGCCAGGCAGATGTCCTTGAAGATGCCGCTCAGCTCTTCGGTCTCACGAGCCCGACCGAACATGAAGTTGTCGATGTCGGGTTCCCACGCCCGAAAACGCGGGCAGGCGCGTGTGCACGATGTGCACGCCTTGTCACCGTGGCTGCAGTCGCCGGGTCCGCCGAACTCCTCGATCTGGAGGGGCTTGTAGACCCCCTCTTTGTCGTCGTAGCCCAGAACGTCGTGCGGGCACGCGATCACGCAGCCCGCGCAACCGGTGCACAGTCCCGAGGTGACGACCTCCGAGTAGAGGTGCTTCCAGGAGAAGGTCCAGCGTTCTTTCTTTTCGGCCTGCGGCTCGGTCTCCACCATCGCCGCGGAGTCTAGGGGAGTGCCCGTTTGCGGCTCCGGGTCGCGGGAGCGTGAGGCAGGCGGCCGCTCCCTTGCCCGTTGATACCCTACGGGGGTATAGTAGACGTGTGCCCGGATACACCGACAAGAAAGCGGCGGTGCAGCAACGGCTGCGGCGAGTCGAGGGCCAGGTGCGCGGTGTGCAGCGCATGGTCGACGACGACGCGTACTGCGTCGACGTCCTGACCCAGATCTCCGCGGCCACCAAGGCGCTCCAGGCCGTCGCGCTCGAACTGCTCGACCAGCACCTCGCGCACTGCGTCGCCGACGCGATCGGCGAGGGCGGCGCCGCGGCCGAGGAGAAGATCGCCGAGGCTTCGGCCGCGATCGCCCGGCTCGTCCGGTCGTGAGCCTGCGATGAACGCGCTGCTCTCGCTCGGCGACATCGGCGACTCGTTGCGCGAGGCGTTCTTCATGTTCTGGGAGACGCTCTGGGCCCTTGTCCTCGGCTTCACCCTCTCGGGCGCGGTGCAGGCCTTCGTGTCGAAGCGCCGGATGCAACGCGCCATGGGCGACCACTCTCCCGCCGCGGTCGTGCGGGCGTCGGGCTTCGGGATGGTCTCGTCGAGTTGCTCGTACGCGGCGACCGCCATGGCGAAGTCGCTGTTCCAAAAGGGCGCCGACTTCACCTCCGCGATGATCTTCATGTTCGCGTCGACGAACCTCGTCATCGAGCTCGGAGTCGTGCTGC
>JAUZEM010000418.1 GCA_030839005.1 Actinomycetota bacterium
CCATGACGACGATCTCGGCTCCGGCCCGCAACCCGAAGAGGACGTTGTAGATGCCGGCATTGAGCGCGAGAGAAACCGGGACGAGATTCGGCGTGGGTCGTCGCTCGACGTCGTCGCGCGCGTCACCCCGCGTCGGACGCCGCTTCGGCGTGGAGCCGCGCAGCGGCCCGAGAACGCGGTCGAGCAACTCCAGGTAGTTGGCGTGCGTGTGCAGGACCGGCTTCGGCGAACCGGTCGTCCCCGACGTCCACGTCACGAACGCGACGTGCGAGTCGTAGACCGCGGGATCGGCAAGCGATCGCAGTCCGTCGCCGGCGAGCAGCGCCGCCGGGCGGGTCGCTTCCAGCATGGTGCGTCGCTCGAGCTCCGGCGATCGCGGGTTGACCGGCACGAACACCGCACCGGCCAGCCAGATGCCGAACATGGCGGTGATCGCACCGGGCCCGTTGGGAAGCTGCACCGCAACCGCTCGGCCGGGTTCGACGCCCGCGGCGAACAGCGACTCGGCGACGGCTCGCGCCCGGGTCCGGGCTTCGTCCGCCGTCACCGATTCGCCCGGTGCGTGGAGCAGCGGCTCGTCGGCGACATTGGGATGATCGAACAGCAATGCCGCGAGCGTCACCGCACTGACCTGCCCTTTCCGGCTCTCCACGGGCCGAGAGCGATGGCGGGCGGCCGAGCGCCGTACGACGGCCCTGTCCGGGAAGTCGCGCGGCGCGCGCCTAGTCTGTTGGTGCAGCCGCGTGGGCGATCTCGGCCTTGCACCACCATCCTCCCACGACCGGCTGGCGACACTTTCGATCATCTTGCGAGCGCGCGCCGGCGGGTCCTGCGCTCTCGCCGCCGGATGAGGAGACGATATGGCAACTCGGCGAACGACCTCGAACAAGCGGGAACGCGAGCGCTCGAAGCAGGCGAAGGCCACCGCGAAGCGTGAGCGCCGGCAGGACAAGTCGCCCGACGACGACGCGGAGACCGGTCCCGAGTTCGACGAGAACTCCGCGACCACTGACCAGCTGATCGAGCGCATCGCCGCGATGCACGAAGAGTACGACGCCGGTCGGATGACGTTCGAGGCCTTCGACGAGGAGAAGACGGAGCTGACGGCTCTCCTCACTGCGCGACTGTCCGAATAGTCTCGGCGGCGAGAGCTCACACCGAGATCGTCCGACAGCTACAGGAGCAGCGTGAACCAGTCGCTCGCCGGTCTTGGAGGAGACGCGCACGAACCCGCGGTCGATGTGCCGGGTCCCTCCGCGGGGCGCGGCAACGACGAGGACCGGCTCAACATCCGGTCCTCGCTCGCGTTCTTCGCGCTGCACCTCCTCCCCTTCCTCGCGATCTTCACCGGCGTGACCCGCGCCGCGCTGGTACTCGCGCTCGTCACGTTCACGATGCGGATGTTCTTCATCACGGCCGGGTATCACCGCTACTTCGCCCACAAGTCGTACCGGCTCAACCGCATCTGGCAGTTCGTATTGGCGTTCGGTGGGACGATGGCGTCGCAGAAGGGTCCATTGTGGTGGGCCGCGCATCATCGCAACCATCACCGCTTCTCCGACACCGAACGCGACGTGCACTCGCCCGGACGCGGCTTTTGGTGGAGCCACGTCGGCTGGATCCTTTGCGACAAGTACAACCAGGCTGATCGCAGCCAGATCCGCGATTTCGCGAGATACCCGGAGCTGCGCTTCATCGATCGCCACGACTGGATCGGGCCCTGGACCCTCGGCGCCATCTGCTTCCTGATCGGGGGCTGGAGCGGCCTCCTCATCGGGTTCTTCGCGTCGACGGTGCTGCTCTGGCACGTCACGTTCACGGTCAACTCCGTCGCCCACGTGTTCGGCCGGCGCGCCTACGAGACCGACGACACGAGCCGCAACACATTGCTGGTCGCGCTCGCGACCGGCGGCGAGGGCTGGCACAACAACCATCACCGGTACCCGTGGTCGGCACGCCAGGGGTTCCGCTGGTGGCAGATCGACGTGACCTACTACGTGCTCCGCGCCCTCGGCTGGCTCGGCATCGTGCACGATCTGCGGCCCGTTCCCGCCACCGTCATCGAGGAAGCGCGCGGCGCCAGGGCTCGACGTCGAGCTTCGGATACTTCTCCGTAGTCGCGTCGACGAGCGCGGCGGTCCAGATCGGATGACCCGGCGGCGGGAATCCGAACAGTTCGAGCTCGCGCGGCGTCGAACCCTCGACGAACTGCACCCAGGCCGGATGCGTCGCCTGCGACTGCACCGCGTGGAAGCCGATCCAATCCTGGCCCGCGACCTTGTAGCTGACGTTCAACAAGTAGCGATGACCACCCGGCTGCGTGAGATCGACGCCCCGATGGAAGACGTCCGGACCGTACACGAGCAGTGAGCCGCGCCGACCGGCCGCCGCGCGCTCACGCGCGTACAACTCCGGGTCGCGGTCGGGCATGAAGATCGAGTTGGGCGAGCGGCCGGCGGCATCCGTCCGCGAAACGAGATGCGTCGGCGCCGTTCCCTCGTCGACATCGGTCAAATACAGAAAGGACTCGACGTGCCACCAGGGCGGCTCCATTCGAGGGGGAAGAACCGAGTGGTTGCGATCGGTGTGCATCGGCTGCTCGAAGTTCGCGTCGCCGGTGTATTTCGCGCTTACCTGCGCCTGGTACACGCGCAGCTCGATCGTGTCGAGCGCGCGCTCCATGAAGTCGACGATCGCGGGATGCACGCAAAGGCGTGACAGCCGGCCGCTGCCGTAGAACGGGAACTCGGCACGGAACCGGTGCTGCTCCGGCCGAAACGCCGGACCGGTCACCGGCATCTCCGGGTAGCCGCGGCGGAGCTCGGCATCGCCTCGACCCGGGGGCCGGTGCGCCTCGGGATCGGCGTGGAACTTCTCGGGGGACGGAAAGACATACCGGAGATCGGCGATCGCGGCATCGATCTCGTCGACGTCGACGAGCCCGTCGAGCAACGCCCATCCGTCTTGCTGCCAGGCCGCGACCTCCTCGTCGCGAGCGAACCGCCCACCCATTTCCGCCTCCAGTCGCCCGTCGCTCCCGTCGCCAACCTCGGCGCGCGCGGCGCCGCATCGGATTACCCTTCGACCTTATGGCCGACAAGTCACCCAAGAAGTCGAACAGCAAGAAACCCGGGAAGTCCTTGAAGGAGAAGCGCGCCGACAAGCACGCGAAGCGAGACGACAAGCGCCCGGGCCTCGGTAGCTGAGTCCCGGCGACCGACGCTCGGCGAGTCGCTCAGCCGCCTCAGCCGCCTCCGTCGCCGGCGAGCAGACGGCGCGGATGGCGGCCGTCGACGTAGCCGAGGAACGGCGGGTAGATGTTGTACCCGAGCAGCTCCTGCAGCCGTTCGGGCAGCCCGCGCACGACCTCGGGCGGAACCGCGAGCACGTGGTTCTCGACCTGACGCAACCACGACACCGCGTAGTGGAGCACGACGCCGGCACGCGAGCGTTGCGTCGTGTTCGCCCCACCACCGTGCCAGAGGCTGCCGACGTAGAGCATCGCCGAGCCGGCCGGCATCGCCACGGCAACGGATTCCGAGTCGGGTCCCGGGCGCTCGTCGATCCAGCGGTGACTGCCCGGCACGACGCGCGTCGCACCGTTCTCCTCGGTGAAGTCGTCGAGCGGCCACATGACGTTGACGACGAGTTCCGGGTGCGGACGCGGGACGGGGTAGATCGCGTCGTCGGGATGCAGCGGCTGCGCGTGCTCGCCGGGACCGATCTCGATCGCCGTCGGCGCGCTCAACTGCGCGGGGCCCAGCACGCGATCGAGCGCGGTGAGAACCAACGGATGCATCGCGAGGTCGTCGAGCACCCGGGTCTTCGCGAAAAGCGCGTAGACCCGTCGCGTGCGATGGCCTTCGAAATCATCGCGCCCGAGCGGCGTCGTATCGAACAGGCGGGTGAGCTCGGCGCGGATGCCGGCGACCGTCGCTTCATCGATGACGCCTTCGACGACGCAGTACCCGTCGTCTTCCAGCGTCGGCGTGCGCCCCACCCGGACCCTCCCTAGAGGAATGTTAGAGTGAGGCTAACCCTCCAGAAGGGAATGTCAAGTGGTGGACGGCAACCTCGAAGTCCGCGATCCCGCAGTCCGCGATCCCGAAGTCCGCGATCCCGAAGTCAGGGCACTGAACGCGACGCAGGCCTCCCTGCTCGGGCTCCTGCACGAGCGCCCTGCGACCGGCTGGGATCTTCTCGAAGAGGCGCGGCGCGGCCTGGCTCGATTCTGGAACATCACGTCGAGCCACGTGTATCGCGAGCTGAAGACGCTCGAGAGGCGCGGCCTCGTGCGGGCCGGCGAGCCGGGCCCCCGCGACCGCCGCCCCTTCAGCATCACTCCGTCCGGGAGAAGCGCGTTCGCGCGGTGGATCCGCCGAGAACCCGGGCACGAGCAGATGCGAATCCCCCTGCTGGTCACGCTCTGGTTCGCCAAGCACCTCGACGACGAGACACTCGCGGTCTTCCTCGAAGACCACCGCGCCGAGCACGAACGCCGCC
>JAUZEM010000452.1 GCA_030839005.1 Actinomycetota bacterium
CATCTCCTGCTTGAAGAGCTCCACGCCGACGGTCGCAATGACCGCGTGGTGGATCCTCGTCTTCAACTCGGCATACGGATCGACCGCGCCGGGCGTGCGCTCTGCCCGCTCGCGCGGCGCGGTCGGAACCTGCGTGTCGGCATCCGCGATGGCGGACGACCCGTTCGTGCCCGGACGGTTGAGGCGATCCTGAAGTCCCATCGCCTTATGCCTTCGCCAGCGGTCGGAGCAGGCTGCGCTTCTTCGGCTTCTCCGGCTTCGGCAGCACGCTCTTTGCAAGCTCGCGCAGTGCCTTGGCGAAGTCGGAGTCCTCGTCGTCGAGGACGACCGGCTTGCCCTTGTTCACGCCGAGCGGAACGGCGCGGTCGGAGGGCACGTGATGCCGGATCTTCATTCCCAGCGCGTCCTCCACCTCGCTCGGCTTCATGCCGACCTTGGAGTTGGCGCGATTCAGGACGATCCGGATGCGGTCGCGCGGGAACGAGAGCATCTCGAGCGTTTGCAACGAGAGCTTCACGTTCTTCAACGTTGGGACGTCGAGCCCGCACAACAGGAACAGCTCGTCCGTGCGATCGAGCGTCGCCAGCATCGGCCCGTGGAAGAACGGCGATGTGTCGACGACGATGACGTCGTACGTTTCGCGTGCGACTTCGAGCAGCCGTGCCAGCTTCGCCTCCGTCACGAGCTCGGCGTCCTCCGGGCGCAACGGCGCCGGCAGGATCTCGAGACCGCACGGATGGTGGGTCGTGTAGCCGGACAGCTTCTCCGAGTCGAGCTCGCCCGGGGCGACCACGAGATCGAAGATGGTCTTCTCCGGCTCGACGCCGAGCATGATCGCCGCGTCCCCGAACTGCAGGTCGAGGTCGAGCAGCAGCGTCTTCTTGCCTTCCACCTTCGCAAGCGCGGAGGCGAGGTTCGTCGCCATGACGGTCTTGCCCGTCCCGCCCTTCGGCGAGAACACGGTGACAATCGTCCCCTGCCGGCCGCGGACGCCGTCGCTCTTCCGGGACGTGTGCGCCGCCTTGCGGAGGGCGAACACGACGTTGTCGGCGAGCTGCGGAAGCAGCAGGACATCCGAGACGTCGGCGTCGAGCGCCTCGTCGAGCAGGCGAGATGCCTCACCCGATGCGACGAGGACGATCGGCGCGCGGGTGTGCTCGCGGATCGAGGCGAGCTCGTCCGCGGGCAGCGATGACGCGCGGGTCGCGTGAAGCACGACCTGCAGATGTCCGCCGGCAAGCGCACCGGCGCCGTCCTTGATGTCTTCGCTCGCTCCGACGAACTCCACATCCGGGTGGGATGCGAGAGCCGCGCGAAGCGTCTCCGAGCCGTCGCACCCGCCCGTCATGTAGACGCGCAGAGCGGGACGCTCGTTTCCGTTGTCGTGATGGGGGCTCATTTAGTTGCCTCCGATCACGCGCGCCCGCTCGGCCGGGCTCAGCCCGTCGAGCAGGACGGTCTTGATGCTCTCGATGTTCTCCGGGCTGTCCGCGGCGTTTGTGACGGGGCGGAGCTGGAGTGCCCAGCCGCCGTCTGGCGCGGCATTCGGATCAGCGTTCTTGACGATGAACAGCAGCTTCGATGCCTGCGAGTCAGTGACGGCGAGCATCACGTTGTAATGCTGCGTCGAGCTGAGATCGGCCTGCTTGATGTCGGCCAGCGCGGGAGCGCGAAGCACGAGCAGGTCGCGCAGGAAGACGCGGTCGTAGTGGTCCGTGTTGCTGCTGCCGGCCGTTGACTCCACTTTCAAGTTGCCGACGACATCGACATGGTCGCCGGCCTTGAGCGTGCCGGCGAGGATCTGGTTCGGATCGGCGGCGACCTGGAGGGCACGGAGTGTTCCCTTGAGCTTCGCGCGGACGCCAAGCTCGTTCGCGCCGCCGAAGCGCGTCTTCGTCACCTGCTCGCCGACCATCACATCCTGTGTCGTGACGAGTCGGGCGATCTGGTCGGGGCTCGAGATTGCGCCCGGAACGAGCGCGGTGCGCGGAATGGTCTTCCGCACGAGCATGTGACCTGACACGATCGCCGCACCCGACGTTCCCGCCGGGATGTTGGTTGAAGCGACCAGCACGCCCACGTCCTGCTGGCCGTGCTGCACGTTCTTTCTGTAGTTCGTGACGTACACAGTCGTGAGCACCGCGGCGAGCAAGCCGAGCACGACCGCGATCACGACGTTCCTCAGTTGATAGGTCATCGAATTACCTCGCGTCGTTTATTTGACCAACTGGATGACCCGGACTCCGAAGTCCGGCTGCGTCGTGCCCGACGACGCCTGAATGCCCTTGGCGATGAACTTGGTGAAATACCCGGTCAGCGTCGCGTTGTTTCCGTGGACGTCGTAGCCGTCCAGATGGAAGCCGACCCAGCCGATGATGTTGTACTCGGCGTTCTGCCCGGTTCCCGTCAGCGTGTCGAAGACCGGAAAGAGCAAAACGGTTCCGATGCGGTCGTCGAGCGCGCCGCTGACATTCGAGGAGCTGAACTTCGCACCGGGGTCAGACTGGTAGAGGCCGAGCGGCAGGTACTTGTCGAAGCCGTGCAGGATCCAGTTGCCCTCGTCTGAGGCTCCCGGCGTACCGTTCCCGCCGTCGAGGTTCAACATCCCGAACGCTCCCGGAGCACCCATCTTTCCGAAATCGAGCGTCGTCTCCTGGTTGATGCACGGACACCCGGTGCCGTTGAGCAAGGGGTGGTACTTGCTCACGACCATCGGCGCCACGTAGAGCGCCTGTGCTGCAAGTCCGACGCGTGCAGTTGCCGATGCGCCGACGTTGACGGTGTTGACACCGAAGAGCTTGCTGAAGAAGCCCGGTGCGACTGACTTCGATTGCACCGTGATCGAATCGTCCGCGCTGAGGTCGCTCGTGATCGCGACGTCGTTCGACGCCAGCGGGCGCCCGTTCGTCACCGAGTACTGGAGTGCGATCGTCTTC
>JAUZEM010000520.1 GCA_030839005.1 Actinomycetota bacterium
CAGGCGCCGTTCATCCCGTCCGCTCCCGACCAGGATCCGATTCCACCGGCGCCATGGCGGGTGTTTCGAACGCCGGGATTCATCCCGCTGATCGGCGCGCAGTTCGTGTCGAGTCTCGGTGACTGGACCGGGCTCCTGGCGATCATCGCGATCGCGCAAAAGTTGTCGGGTTCGGGTACGGGCATCGGTCTGGTCATGGTCGCGCGCATGCTGCCGGGCTTCGTCCTCGCGCCGGTCGGTGGCGTGTTGCTCGACCGCTGGAACCGCAAGGTCGTGATGGTCACGTGCGACATCGGCCGGTTCGCGCTGCTCATGGTCCTGCCGTTCTGGGACAACCTGCTCGGTCTGGTCGTCCTCTCGTTCCTGATCGAGATCCTGACCCTGCTCTGGGGTCCGGCCAAGGACGCGAGCGTCCCCAACATCGTGAAGGACCCCGAGCAGCTCGCGTCGGCCAACACGTTCGGGCTCGTCGCCGCCTACGGAACGTTCCTGATCGGAGCGGTGTTCTTCGCGGTCCTCGCCGGGGTTTCGAAGTGGCTCGGTGGTCTCCCGCACCTGGTCCTCTTCCACGACGAGCCGAACCTCTTGCCGATCTGGGTCGACGCGCTCACGTTCTTGGTTTCCGCCCTCCTCATATCGAGGTTGCGTCTCGACGAACGTGAGCGGGGCCCCATCAAACGCGTTCGCATGTCTCAGACGCGAACCGACATCGTCGAGGGGCTCAAGTTCGTGCGCTCCAACCCGCTCGTGCGCGGCGTGATGATCGGGCTCGCGGGTGGGCTCATCGGCGGTGGCATGATCATCCCACTCGGTCCCTTGTTCGCGCACGACGTGCTGGGCGGTGGCAACTCCACGTTCGGAATTCTCATGATCGCGTTCGGTGTCGGCGCCGCGATCGGTGTCGTGACGCTCTTGACGGTGCAGCGCCGAGTGCCTAGACAGGCCGTTTTCACCGGCGCGGTCGTCGCTACGGGCGCGGCGATGGCCGGCGCGGGATCCGTGTCGTCGCTGACGCCCGCGCTCTTCCTCGTCGCGGTGCTCGGCGCCGGCGCGGGTTGCGGATACATCACCGGCTTCACCGTCCTCCAGGAGAGCGTCTCCGACGACATGCGCGGCCGCACGTTCTCGACGCTCTACACCGTGGTGCGGTTCTGCCTGTTGCTGTCGCTCACGATCGGACCGTTCATCTCGTCCGCGCTCGGTTCGTTCTCGAAGTCGATTACCGACAGCTCGGTGAAGATCGGCACCGTGCACCTCAGCCTGCCCGGACCGAGACTCGCCTTGTGGTTCGGGGGTCTGATCACGATCATGTCCGGCTTGGCGGCGCGTCGCCGTATGCGCATGGCTCGATGCGCCGAGGAGCCCACGTGACGGCCGGCTCCGGCCGGCTCGTCGTCGTCGAAGGCGGCGAGGGCGTGGGGAAGTCGACACAGGTCGAGCGGCTTGCAGCGTCGCTGCGCGCGCGGGGGCAAGAGGTCGTGGTCACCTACGAGCCCGGCGACACGAAGACCGGCGCCGAGCTACGCGCGGCATTGCTGCACGCCGACACCGCGCTGGACCCGCACGCGGAGCTCTTGTTGATGCTGGCCGATCGCGCGCAGCACGTCGCCGAGGTGATCCGGCCCGCGATCGCCCGGGGCGTGGTAGTGGTGTGCGATCGCTACGAGCCGTCGACCCTCGCGTACCAGGGTGTGGCGCGCGGGCTCGGGGTCGACGAGGTCGAGCGGCTCAGCAAGTGGGCGGCGTCCGATGTCGGAGCCGACATCGTGATCGTGCTCGACCTCCCCGACTCGATCGCGGAGGCGCGGGTCTCGCCCGTCCGCGACCGGTTCGAACGGGCGGGCGCGGAGTTCCACGCCCAGGTGCGCGCCGCCTACCGCGACCTCGCGCCGGCGCGCGGCTGGGTGCTCGTCGATGCCGACGGAACGCCCGACGACGTGGCGGTACGCGTGCTCGACGCGGTCACCGCCGTCGTTCCCTAGGCTCGTGCCGTGGACACGATCGTCGTCGGTCAGGAGCGCGCGCTCGGTGCCCTGCGCCAGGCGGCCGCGCGACCCGGTCACGCATACCTGCTCGTCGGACCGCGTGGCTCCGGGGTCGAGGACGCCGCGCGCGAATTCGCGGCGATGCTCATCGGTGTGGCCGACGACGAGCGGGGGAGTCGGCTCGTGATGCGGAGCGTCCATCCCGACGTCGTGGAGTTCGAGCCGAGCGGCGCGTCGTATCGCGTGAAGGACGACGTGCGCGAGCGCATCCTCCCCGAGGCGGCTCGGGCGCCGATCGAGGGCGATCGCAAGGTGATCGTGCTGTTCGAGGCGGAGCGACTGCGCGGCAATCAGAACGAGTCGGCGAACGCCATGCTGAAGACGCTCGAGGAACCACCCGATCGCACGGTCGTGGTGCTCGTCACGGGAGCGCCCGACGATCTGCTCCCGACGATCACGTCGCGCTGCCAGCGCATCGACCTCGATCCGATCGCCGACGACGACGTGCGGGCTGTACTCGTACGCGAAGGTGTTTCGGAGCGCGATGCGGCTGCGCTCGCTTCGTTGGCCGGCGGTCAGCTCGCCCGGGCGCGCGCGCTCGCGGGACGGCTCGGTGCTTTGCGTGCGGTGTTTGCGTCGGCGCCCGCGCGTGTCGACGGCTCCGGCGCGACCGCGCTCGCGATCGCGCACGAGCTCGACGCGGTCGTCGACGAGGCGGCTGCGGCGGTGGAGCGACAGCACCGCGAGGAGCTCGACGCGTTCGACCGCGAGATGGAGCGGCTCGGATACTCGGAACGCGAGGTGCAGCGGATGCGCCGGCGGATCGACGAGCGGCACAAACGCGAGACGCGGCGCACCCGCATCGACCTGTTGCTCGAAGGCGTGACCGCGATCGAGTCGGTTTATCGCGACACACTCGCCGCGCCGTCACCGGCGCTGAACGCGGATCGACCTGCGTTGCGAGTGGCGGCGCGTTCGGCCGCGGCCGCGCTCGACGCGTGCCACGAGGCGCGTGAGGCGGTCCTGATCAACGAGAAGGGCCTCGTGCGTCTCCTCGCGCTGCTGCTGGCGTTCCCACCTGCCGGCACGTGATGAGTGGTCGGATACACTCTGCAGCTTCGCCGGGGTAGCTCAGTCGGTAGAGCAGCTCACTCGTAATGAGCAGGTCAGGGGTTCGAATCCCCTCTCCGGCTCCACCGTTTGCGCAGGTGGCAGCCGTCGCGCCGCGCCTGTCAGCAACACACCGTCACCGTCCATCGCGCGTTCATCGCGCACGCCGGCGGGGAAGTTATTCTCGATTGCCGCGGCCGCGGCCGAGATTGCCAGAAGGTAGGTTCGTTGGACTAATCACGAGCGGCAGAGGACACCTACATGGCGCCAACATTCGGAATCACGCATTTCTTCAAGGGCGGGACCGCTGAGCAGTACGAGAACTCCATCAAGGTCGTACATCCCGATGGCGGTAAGGGCCTTCCGGCAGGCCAGCTCTACCACGCTGCCGGTCCCACGGAAGACGGCTTCCTGATCGTCGCGCTTTTCGACTCGGAGGCTTCGTGGGTGAAGTTCCGTGACGACACGCTGCTGCCGGGTCTCGCGAAGGTTCAGAACGGGTTGCCTGCGCCTCCCGACGAGACGAGCTTCAAGGTGCACAGGGTGGCGTCAGCCTGACTCGACGCGGACGCGTGTTCTGACGTCTCGAAGTCGCGCCCTGCGACTCAGCTGATCCGCGCTTCTATTGCGCTCCGCTCACCCGTCCATACATGCCGATCGGGACGCGCAATAGCGTGGGCTTGGTGGTGGAACGGTTCGATATCGCCGACTTCTTGGCGGAGCGTCACCACTGCGCGAGCGTCGCGACGGTTGCAGCGTCGGGCTCTCCTGCCCTGGCAACTATGTGGTTCCTATTCGACTCTCATCGCTTCTGGTTCCACTCGCCTCGGGCGAGCCGAGCGTTTCTGGAGGCCGCCGAGGCCGGGGCGTCAGTTGCGGTGCTGATCGCGACGTGGGCTCCGCCAGCGGATGTGAGGCAGGTCCGCGCGATCGGGACAGCGCGCATGGAACCGCGCTGCCTGGAAGGCGGCATGGGCCGAGCAAATCGAGTCCGCGGAATACCGCCTCTGGTCCGTCTTGGCTGAGCGCGGCACGGCGGTCAGCTATGAAATCCTGCAAGATGGCCCACGCATGCGCTGGTCACGTCCCGGCGACATGTTGCGCTGAAATCCAAACTCGCTTCGCGCACCGTCCACATTCCATGACTGATGACCGATCTGCCGTCGCAGTCCCGTCGACCCGATGCAGGGTTTTGATCGTCTGCGACGTCAGGCCGACATGCGACGTGTTCTGATCCTGAGCCTCGCCCTATTCGCGTCCGCCTGCGGCTGACTGCCGATCGGTCTCTCCGCGCCCGCGATGGGCGGCGGACCGCGGCGCTGCTCGTTCTGTGCTCGGCGCGAGGACGCCGTCTCGAAGTTTGACGCGACTGACGCCGAGCGGTGCAGCGCGATCGAGCGCGGCGAAAACTTGGCACCGACAATGCGCGCGGTGCGAGAACGCTTCGGCGTGAGCGACTTTGTCGACGTGTCCCCGGAGGCCATCCGGTTCGTGCACGAGACCGAGGCCCAGGTCAGTTTCGTCATCCTCTTTCCGGGAGGACACCAGATCCCGTCGAAGGGCTACGCCGTCGTCGACGACCGCGAGCGGAAGGCGGCGCGGGTGACCTACGCCGATCACGTCGGACGGATCGGTGTGAGCGTCCCTCCGCCCGAATAGACGCGCAGGGTTCGAGTCGCCTCTCCGGCTCCATTTGCGCAGGTGGCGGGCGCTTCGAAGCTTGACACCTGTGACGGTCGCGGCCACGATGGATCGCCGGTCATTTGCGCTCCCGCGGCGTGTGATCCTGGAGGTCGTGTGGACGCGACTCATCGGCGCAGGGCGAGATCACTGTTTCGGGCGCTCGGACTGCTGCTCGTCGTAGTCACAGGTGTCCCGCTGACGACGGCGCCCGTCGCGGCCGCGGCAACACCTCCCGCGACCACGTTCACCTACACGGGAGCGGTCGCGCAGTACACCGTTCCTGCGGGTGTCAACTACGTCGTGGTCGACACGTGGGGCGCGGAAGGCGGCGGCCTCGGCGGCCACGCGGGCGGCACGATCGCGGTGACGCCCGGCGAGGTCCTGCGTGTGCGCGTTGGTGGCTCGAACGGGTTCAACGGTGGCGGCGCGGGTGGTAACTGGGGCGGCAACGGCGGCGGCGCGACCGACGTACGTCAGGGCGGCGACACGCTCGACCACCGGGTTGTGGTCGCAGGTGGTGGCGGTGGCAACGGCTCCAACACGTGCTGCAACTTCTTCCGCGAGCCGTTCCCCGGAGACGGCGGGGGTGTCCGAGGCGGTGACGGTGGCGGCGACGTATGCGACTGCGGGGGTCACGGTGCGACGCAAACCGCCGGCGGAACGGGCGCGTGCGGGTCCGGGACGCTCGGGAGCGGCGCCGACGCGTGCAGTGGCGACAGTGGTGGCGGCGGTGGCGGCGGTGGCCTGTACGGCGGTGGCAGCGCCAGCGGCGCCACAGATACTTCGCCCAGCTGTGCGCCTTTCTGCGGCGGGTACGGATGGGGTGGTGGTGGCGGCTCAGGCTACGTACCGGCATCTGCGTTCGCGGCGCGCAACGAGGAAGGCGTCAACCAGGGCGACGGGCACGCCTCGATCCGACCGGCGGCACCGCCTTCGGTGCCACAGCACGTGTTCGCATTTCCCCTGAATGGACGCGTCCCCGTGGGATGGTCGCTGCCTGCCAACAACGACCTTCCGGTGACTGGCTACACGGTCAGGGCGTATCAGGCCGGAGTGCTCCAACAGACCGCCGTGGTCGCGCCGACCGCGCGTTCGTACACGGTCGCGGGCCTCACGAACGGAATGACGTACGGGTTCAGTGTCGCGGCGTCCAACGCGATCGGTACGGGGGCGGAGTCCGCGCGGGTGTCGGTTCGCGTCGGGACTCCGGTGTTCTTGCAACTCCCAGCCGCGAGCCCCGGCAACGGCTCAATGACGGTGAGTTGGCACCCGCCACTCACCAACGGTTCCGACGTCACGCAATACACCCTCACGCCGTACCGTTCGGGCGTCGCCCAGACGCCGCTGGTGCTTGGTCCCGCGAAGACCAGTACCGTCATCACCGGGTTGACGAACGGCGACTTGTACACGTTCACAATCGTGGCCAAGAACGCGAACGGGACCGGTCCGCCATCGGATCCGTCGGTCGCGGTCAATGTCGGCGGGCCGGGACCGCCCGGCACGCCATCCGCGGCGCCTCGATATGCGTCGGCGACCGTGTCCTGGACGGCTCCGGCGACAGACAATGGCTCGGCGGTCGTCGGCTACGTCGTGACGCCGTACGTCGGCGGCGCGGCGCGGGGACCTCGCGTCTATAACTCGACGGCGACGACCCAAGTCGTCACGGGGCTCACGAACGGAACGACATACACGTTCAAGGTTGCGGCCAAGAACGCCCGCGGCATCGGCGCGCAGTCAGCGGCCTCCAACGCGGTCACGCCGGCCTGACGCGCGCGCAGTCCCGCGCTTGCCTACGCGATCTCTCGCGCGCTGAACGATCGCAACTTCAAGCAGAACCACGGCGACACTTCGACCCGCGTCGTTCGATCTACTAGGCGGGTTCGCAGGTGGGAGCCGTCGCGCCGCAGCAGTCAGCAACACACCGTCATCGTCCATCGCGCGTCCAGCGCGCGCGTCGACGACGAAGTGACCCTCGATCGCCGCGACTCGCGACGACGTGCAGGGTTCGCCGCGGCGCGACGCGTGTGTTGACAGCAATCACGCTCAATGCTAGTGCTGTGTGCACTATACACAGGATAGAATCGAGTGCGTGTGAAACGTTTCGGTCGGTGGTGGAGAGCTTCGCCCGGCAGCTGGCGGTGTCGCTTCTCGGTTGCCTGCACGCTGGTGGTGTTCGTCGCGCTGACGACCGTCGACGCATCGTCGGCGCTCGCGGACTCGACCGTCAACGGTTGCACCATCGTCGCTCGGCCGACGCCTACGCATTTCACGAACTGTCCGGGTGCGGACCTGTCGGGCGCGAACCTGTCGGGAGTCGACCTGTCGTTTTCGAACCTGCTCGGCGCGAACCTCGTCGGTGCCGACCTCACGTTTGCCGTGTTGCGGCGCGCGAACCTCTCGAACGCATCACTCGCAACGTGCGTGCCGCAACCGGACTTCTCCGTGCGATGCAACGCCGCCGATCTGAGTCACGCCAACCTCACCCTCGCTTCGCTCGCCGGCGCGGCGCTCTTCGGCGCGAATCTCACGTTTGCGGAGATGCGTGGCGCGAACCTCTCGTACTCGTCTCTCGCGTCGTGTTTCTTCACAGTGAACGGCCCGACATGCGCGCGTGCCCGTTTCGACAGTGCCGACCTCACGTACGCGAGGCTTACCGGAGCGGTCATGTCGAGTTGCGATTCGATCGATTTCGGAGATTTCATTGGTATCGTGTCTTACTGCGGCGGCGTGGTCATGGAAGATGCGACCCTCGTCGGTGCCGACCTCTCGAACACCAATCTCTCCTTCGCCGACCTCGCACACACGAACCTGATCCACGCCGCGCTCAGAACCGCGACGTTCGGTGAGTGCGCGCCATTCTCGAGGCTCATATTCGAAGTATGCGGCGGCGCGGACCTGACCGACTCCGACCTCGCGCACGCGAACCTCTCCGGCCTTCATCTGAACGGCGTGAATTTCGCCGGAGCCGACTTGTTCGGCGCAGATCTGGCCGGTGCCGATCTCTCGGCGCTCGGCCTTCCGGACTTCCCGATCGCGCCGACCAACCTGAGCATGGCAGACCTCCGGAACGCCGATCTACGAAACGCCAACCTGGCGTATGCGACTCTCGCCGGCGCGCAACTCGGCCACGCCAACCTCACGGCGATCATGTGGTTCCAGACCACGTGTCCGGACGGTACGAACAGCGACAACGACGGCAATACCTGCGTCAACAACTTTTAGGCGCGGCGCCGCCGTGAGCTCCAGCCTCGGAAGTGCAGATAACGAGACGCGCTTCAGTCGAAGCTCAATTGCTCATACGCAGGTAAGCACAGTCGATTGCGGACCGGGCGATGAGTCGTGCGGTTCCATCAACCGATGGACGCGTCGAGTCCCATGCGACGGCGTACCTCGGGCCGGCGCAACGGGGGCACGGTCCGGGGCGGCTGGCGCCGCTGCGGAAGTCCGGCGAGCAACTCTTCGGTGATCGCCGCCACTTCGAGCGCGGCTGCCTCCATGGCTCCGACGACGGCGACCCCGGGGCGCGCAATCCCGGTCACCTTGCGAACGTACTGGCGGGCCGCGGCCTCGATCTCCTCCCGAGTCGCCGGAGGCTCGAGACCGCGAAGCTCTGTGATGTTTCGGCACATCTCACGAGCGTAGATCTCGGCGGGCCGGAGCGGAACGGCGACCCGCGCCGAGGCGTGGGTTCTCAACCGATTCTTGTCTCCTTCCAAGACTTGGCTCACCTGGGCCAACGATCGTCGGTCGATGCCGGAACAACGAATCGCCCCGATGCTGCGGCCCTTCGCCGCCGCGGAGAGGCCCGGTTCGGCGCGGGGCGCGTCGGAGCTCACGGCCGCGCCGGTGGTGGACGTGGTCGTTCCGGTCTACAACGAGGAGCGCGCGCTGGAGCCGGGCATCCGGCGTCTCCACGATTACCTCAGCAATGACTTTCCGTTCTCGTGGCGCATCACCATCGTCGACAATGCATCCACCGATGGCACCCGATCGCAGGCCGATCGCCTCGCGCGGGAGCTTCCACGGGTACGCACCTCGCACCTCGACCGCAAGGGCCGCGGCTTCGCACTGCGATGCGCGTGGGGCGCGAGCGACGCCGACGTCGTCGCGTACATGGATGTCGATCTCTCGACGGGTCTCGGTGCGCTGCTGCCGCTCGTTGCGCCCCTCGTGTCGGGCCACTCGGATGTCGCGATCGGCTCGCGTCTCGCTCCGGGATCGCACGTCGCGCGCCATCCGAAGCGGGAGATCATCTCACGCACGTACAACCTGATACTGCGCGCGGTGCTCGCCACGCGCGTGCGCGACGCGCAATGCGGCTTCAAGGCCGTTCGGGGCGGTGTCGCGCAAAGACTTCTGCCCGCGATCGAGGACGACGGCTGGTTCTTCGACACCGAGCTCTTGGTCCTGGCGGAGCGCAACGGCCTGCGTATTCACGAGGTGCCGGTCGACTGGGTCGACGACACCGACAGCCGCGTCCACGTGGTTTCCACTGCGATCGGCGACCTGAAGGGGACGGCGCGCATGGCCATTCGGTTCGCGAGGGGCCGTGGTCGCGTCGACCTCGGCCCCTTCGCGCGCGCCCCTCTCTCGGACGACTTCGGACGCCGCGCCGTCTCGTTCTCGCTCATCGGGGCCGCGAGCACGGCCGTGTCGCTGGTCGTGTTCCTGCTGACGCGCGCACCGATCGGTCCGATCGGCGCCAACGTCGCGGCCGTCACCGCGACCTTCGTTGCCAACGCGTGGGCGCATGCGCGTTATACCGAGCGTCGATCGCGCCCGCGTTGGGTTCGGTCCCTCGCGTTGTACGCGGGAGCAATCGCATCGACGAGCGCCGCGCTCGCGCTCGTCGACGCCGTGACGACGAGCCTTACCGCGCAGGTTGCGGTCCTCGTCGCGACATGGTCGTTGGCCGCGGTCGCGCGCTTTGTCGTGATCGGAGGCTCACGATGACGATCGCGCCGCAAACAATCGAGCCGCGGCCGACCTTGAGAAAGATGTCTCGCTGCTTCGTCGTCTCGGTCGGCACGACCCTGCTCAGCGCCGCCGTGCTCGTGGCGCTCGCACTGGGTGCGGGCGTGCCGGCCGGGTCGGCCAACGTGGTCGCAGTCTGCTGTGGCATCGCGCCGTCGTACTTCGCGAACCGGCACTGGGTGTGGGGTCGCTCAGGCCGCGGCAGTCTTACGCGCGAGATCCTGCCCTTCTGGGTGCTCTCACTCGCCGGCTTGGTTGCGTCGACGCTGACCGTGTCGGTCGTCGCGTCGGTCGCGGCCCACTGGTCGACATCCGCGCGCGCGATCGCCCTCCCCCTTGCGAATCTCTGCGCATTCGCCGCGCTCTGGCTCGTGCAGTTCGCGCTCCTCGACAAAGTCCTCTTCAAACCTGCTCCGAAGGAGAACGTCGCATGAGCGTCGTCAGCCCACCTCGCGTCGACGCTTCCATCACGCTCGACGCTGCGGGTTTGCCGCCCAGGCGGCGCCGACTACGCGTCCAGCGGCTTTGGCGTGGGCCGGACACCGACCCCGCGTGGGTGCGGCCGGCGCTAATTGCATTGCTCGCCGTCACCGCCGTTCTCTACTTGTGGGACCTCGGCGCGTCGGGCTGGGCCAACTCCTACTACTCCGCGGCCGTGCAAGCCGGAACGAAGAGCTGGAAGGCCTTCTTCTTCGGCTCTACCGACGCGTCGAACTTCGTCACCGTCGACAAGACCCCCGCGTCGCTTTGGGTGATGGACCTCTCGGCGCGCCTGTTCGGCGTCAACGCGTGGAGTGTGCTGGTGCCCCAGGCGCTCGAAGGGGTCGCCGCGGTCGGCCTCCTGTTCGCGACCGTGAAGCGCTGGTTCTCACCACTCGCGGCCTTGATCGCCGGCTCGGTTTTCGCGCTGACGCCCGTCGCCGCGTTGATGTTCCGGTTCAACAACCCCGACGCCCTGTTGGTCCTTCTGCTCGTGGCCGGCGCGTACACGATGACCCGTGCGCTCGAGGACGGCCGGGTCCGTTGGATCGTGGCTACCGGTGTGTTCGTCGGCTTCGGATTCCTCGCGAAGGAACTACAGGCGTTCCTCGTCCTGCCGGCGTTCGGGCTCGTATACCTGTTCGCCGGACCGCCGCAGCTCGCGCGACGGATCGGTCACGTCGTGCTGCTCGGAGTGACGACGCTCGCGGCCGGCGGCTGGTGGGTCGCCATCGTCGGGCTCTGGCCCGCGTCGAGCCGTCCGTACATCGGCGGGTCGCAGAACAACAGCTTCTGGAACGTGCTGTTCGGTTACAACGGCTTCGGCCGGTTGACCGGCAACGAATCGGGCAGCGTCGGCGGGGTGCCACAGGGTGCTGCCGGTCGGTGGGGGGCGACCGG
>JAUZEM010000587.1 GCA_030839005.1 Actinomycetota bacterium
GCCTCGTCGACGACCAGCAGCGCGCCGAGATTCGCGGCCGCACCGACCAGTCGTTCGACGGTGTCGCGCGGGTCGACCGTTCCCGTGGGATTGTTCGGGCTGCACACGAACACGACCGACGGACGCGTTCGTCCCATGGCCTCGATCGCGTCGTCGGGGTCGATCGCGAAGTCGGTTCGCCGTTCGCCCGCGACGACGCCCGTGCCCGTTCCGCGCGCGATCTGGGCGTGCAACGCGTACGTCGGCTCGAACATGAGCGCGCGGCGTCCGGCGCCACCGTAAGTGAGCAACAACGTCTGCAAGATCTCGTTACTGCCGTTGCCGCACAGCAGCCGGGAAGGAGATTGCCCGAGAAACGCACCGAGCGAGGCGCGCAGTTCGGTTGAGGCGCGGTCCGGATACCGGTTCCATTCGACGGTGCGCAGGGCATCGAGCCAACGTTCGACGAAGGCGGCGGGCGGTGCATACGGACTCTCGTTGGTGTTGAGCCGCACCTCGACCTCGACCTGGGGCGAGTGGTAGCCCTCGAGCGCGAGCAGGTCGTCGCGCGGGACCGGCCGCGTTCCCGTCACGACCGCGGCTCCTCGCGCATGCGCACCGCGTCGGCGTGAGCCCACAGCCCCTCGGCTTCGGCCATCGACCGGGCCGCAGGCCCGACCTTCGCCAGTGCCGCCGCGCCGACACGCACCACGTGGATGTGCTTTTGGAAGTCGGCAACCCGGAGGGCGCTGGCGAATCGCGCGGTGCCTCCCGTCGGCAGCACGTGATTGGTCCCCGCGACATAATCGCCGATCACCGCGGATGCGTGTGCCCCGACGAAGACCGCGCCGGCGTTGCGCACGAGCGGCACGAGCAGGTCGGCGGCCGCGCACATCAGCTCGAGGTGCTCGGGCGCGATCGCGTTCGCCGCATCGAGCGCGCGCCCCGCGTCGTCGACGAGAATCACCCGCCCGGCCGCTTCCAGCGTCGACACAGCCTCGTCGCGTCGGGTCGCGCTGACCAGCAGCGCGTCGAGTGCGAGCTCGACGCGCTCGGCCACGCCTTCGTCCCACACGATCAACGCCACCGCGCCGCCCGGCCCGTGCTCGGCCTGGGCGAGGAGATCGGCCGCGACCCACGCGGCATCGACGGTTTCGTCGGCGACGATTGCGACTTCCGAGGCACCCGCGAGGCCGTCGATTCCCACGGTTCCGAAGACCTGGCGCTTGGCTTCCACGACGTACCCGTTGCCCGGTCCGACGATGACGTCGACGGGCCGCAACGCACCCGCCCCGAACGCCATCGCCGCGACCGCCTGGGCGCCGCCGATCGCGTACACGTCGTCGACCTCGGCGATCGCGGCGGCCGCGAGGATCGAGTCGTGAACCCGCCCCGACGGATCGGGCGGTGAGCACAGCAGCACCTCGGGAACTCCCGCGACCCGGGCCGGGAGCGCGGTCATCAGCACCGACGACGCGAGAGGCGCCCGGCCGCCCGGCACGTAACAGCCGGCGCGATCGACGGGCAACACCAGCTCGGTCACCTCGACGCCGAGCCGCTCATGGTGCGCTTCTCGCTCCCGTTGCGCCTCGTGCCACGCGACGATCTGGTCGCGAGCGAGCTCGAGCGCGGCGCGCAGACCGGGCGAGACGCGCTCGAGCGCGGCGGCGATCTCGACCCGATCGACCCGCGGCTCCGACACGTCCGCGCCGTCGAGCCTGGCCGTCAACTCCCGCACCGCCGCCTCGCCGCCCGCTCGGACACGCGCGATGATCTCGGCGACGGCCGCGCTGACATCGGTGGCCGCGGCCTGCGGGCGCGCGAGCACGGCGCGCAGGTCGCCGGCGATGCCGCGGACGTCGATACGATCGAGCATGGGAGCGGTTCATCGTACCGGTCAGCCCTCTCGGGCCGACCCGATTTGGCGTATGGCACACTGCCCGCGATGAACACCTCGAGCGACCTCGCCGTGCTGTCGAGCATTACCGCGCAGGTCGACGAGCTGAGCCGTCGGATCACGGCCCTCGCCGAAACCTACGGCCAGACCCCCGACTCCGCCGTGGCCAGCGAGCTGTTCGCGACCGAGCGTGCGTTCGCGACCGCGCGCCGATCGCTCGATCGGGCGTCGACCCTCCTCTCACGGATGCAGTAGCTCCGCTACTGCATCCCTGCCTGTTGGTCGCTCGCGCTGCGCCTCCCATCCGGTCGGCTCCGCTGCCGCTCCCTATGTATTGGTCGCTCGCGCTGCGCCTCCCATCCGGTCGGCTCCGCTGCCGCTCCCTATGTATTGGTCGCTCCTTAGAGCGCGCCGGGCAGTCTCCCGGCGGACGGGCAGATGCCGGCGAGCGCGCATTCGCTGCACCGCGGGCGGCGTGCGTCGCACACACGACGGCCGTGCTCGATCAGCCGCAGCGAGAGATCGCCCCATTCTGTCGGCGGCACGATCGCTCCGAGATCCGTCTCGATCTTCACCGGATCGGTCTCGTCGGTCAGTTTCAAGCGCGCCGACAACCGCGTGACGTGCGTGTCGACCGGCAAGCCGGGCTCGTGGAACCAGACCGAGCGCACAACGTTCGCGGTCTTGCGCCCGACTCCCGGCAGGGTGACCAGATCGTCGAGCGCGACGGGGATCTCACCGTCGAAGCGCGCTACCACCGCCTGCGCCATTCCGATGAGGCTCTTCGTCTTCGAGCGAAAGAAGCCCGTCGACTGGATGATCGATTCGACCTCGGCCGGATCAGCCGACGCGAGATCGGCCGGCGTCGGGTACTTGGCGAACAGCGTCGGCGTGACCATGTTGACGCGCACGTCGGTACTCTGCGCTGAGAGGATCGTCGCCGCGAGCAGCTCGTACGCGTTCGAATGGTCGAGTGCGCACTTGGCGTCGGGATACAGCTCGCGAAGCAACTCGACGGCCGACGCCGCCCGCGCCTTTGCACCCCGGGGTCGTGCCACGGCGTCACGGTACCCTCGTTCCGTGACCGAACCGTCCGTCGCCGAAGTAATACCGAGGCGCTTCTCGGAGGTCGAACCGCGCGTCGCGCGCATCGACGACGACGCACGCGCGGTCGACGGGCATCCGGCCCTCGGCGACGCGGTGTGGCTCGATCTCGAGCATCCCACCACCGATTCCGCCGGGTTCCTCGTCGACGACCGGGCGTACGCCCACCTTTCCGCGAGCGACAACACGGCACCGAGCGACAACGCGGCGAGCGACAACACCGCCCGGAACGACACCGCGACGCCGCGGCATTGGACGCTCGGCGTCGCGGTGGCGCCCGAAGCGCGCAGCGACGGGACCCGTCGTGCGCTCGTCGCGGCGGCCGTCCGCCACGTGGCGGCACACGGCGGCGGCCGGATCGTGCTCTGGGTGCTCGGCGCGCGCGCCGAGGACGACGCCGAGCTCGCCGCCGAGGGACTGCGACCCGCTCGCGACCTCTACGAGATGCGCGTCGGCCTGCCGATCACCTGGCAGCCGAAGTGGCCGGCAGGCGTACGCGTACGCCCGTTCGAGGTTGGCCGCGACGAGGCGCCCTGGCTCGAGCTCAACAACCGGGCCTTCGCCGGCCACCCAGAGCAGGGCGGGTGGACTGCCTCGACGCTCGCGCGCCGCACGGCGGAGCCGTGGTTCGAGCCGGCCCTCTTCCTCGTCGCGTTCGACGCCGACGGCCTGGTCGGCTTCAACTGGATGAAGATCCATGCGGCGCACGACGGCGATCCCGCTCTGGGCGAGATCTATGTCATCGGTGTCGATCCGCGGGCACAGGGAACCGGTCTCGGCCGCGCGCTCGCGATCGCCGGACTCCAGGCGGTGCACGAACGCGGGATCGATACCGGGATGTTGTTCTGCGCGGCCGACAACGAGGCCGCGTTCGAGCTGTACCGGTCGCTCGGCTTCGACGTGCATCGCGTCGACCGTGCGTACGAGTGCGAGGTGCCACCCGTATGACGACTCGCTACTCGATGCGACTACCCGAGCTCGAGTCACTCATCGCGATGCTCGGCGAGCCCGCCTACCGGGCTCGTCAGCTGCACGAGGGTCTGTTCAGGCAGCGCCGCCCGCTCGATGCACTCACGAACATCCCCCGGGCGCTCCGCGCCCGGCTCGCGGGCGAGCTCCCGCTCGCCTTCGCCGTCGACATGACACTGCTGGCCGACGACGACACCACGGCGAAATGGCTGTGGCGCGCCGCGGACGGTGCCCAAATCGAAACCGTGCTCATGCGGTATTCGGCGCGCGCGACGGTCTGCGTCTCCTCCCAAGCCGGCTGCGCAATGGGATGCACCTTCTGCGCGACGGGTCAGGCCGGATTCGAACGTCACCTCTCGGTGGGTGAGGTCGTCGAGCAGGTACTGCGCGCACAGCACGCGTCGCCACAGCGCGTTTCCAACGTCGTGTTCATGGGGATGGGCGAACCACTCGCGAACACCGACACAGTGATCGACGCTTGTACCCGGCTACACGAGGACGTCGGCATCTCTGCCCGTCACCTCACCGTCTCGACGGTGGGTGTCGTTCCCGGCATGGAGCGGCTCACCGACTTCGACCTGCCGGTGACGCTCGCCGTCTCGCTGCACGCGCCCGACGACGCGCTGCGCGAGCAACTCGTGCCGCTGAACCGGCGCTACCCGCTCGCCGCCGTGCTGGACGCGGCGCGGGCCTACGCGGAACGCAAGGGGCGCCGGGTCTCGTTCGAGTACGCGTGCATCAGCGGCGTCAACGACCTCCCTCATCAGGCGGACGCGCTCGCGGGGCGGCTGACGGGGTTCCGCGGTGGCGCGCACGTCAATCTCATCCCGCTCAACGACACCGCGGGATACCCGGGCCGACCGAGCGATGCGGACCGGATCGCGACGTTCGCCGAGCGACTCCGTGCGGGGGGTGTGCAGGCCACCGTCCGGCGCAATCGTGGGACTTCGATCGACGCGGCCTGCGGCCAGCTCCGCGCGCGAACCCCCTGATCCCACCCCCGAGGTGCGCCGGTGCCCTTACGGGGGGCCACAATGGGTCCGTGAACGACACTCGCTGGGTCAACCCCCACCAGCCTCAGACCTTGTACATGGGCGTCATCCTCTGTTACGTCCAGGGAGTATTCGCGCTCCTCTCGTATCCGGCTTTCGGTCCGTCGGCACTGCTCATCCTCGGCGGCCTCGTCGCCGGCGGGTTCGGCATAGCGAACGAGAAGAAGTGGGGCTATCTCCTCGCCGTCGCCACGGCGGTGTTCCAGATCATCGTCGTCACGGTGCGAGGAGAGGTCGTCACGCTCGGGGGCCTCATCGGCCTCGCCTTCGCCGTCGTGCTCGTCGTCCTGCTGGTGCACCCGATGAGCCGCGACTACCAGCGCATCTGGTTCAAGTGACGGCGGCAGATCTCGTCGCGGCGTGCAGCGCGACGCTGCAGCCGCTGGAGGCCGCCGCGAACGCCGCGTGGTGGGACGCAAACGTCGACGCGCGCGACGAGACACAGCGCCGTCGCGCCGATGCGGAGCTCGCACTCTCGGACGCACTGGCCGATCCGGCGACCTTCGGCGCGATCCGCGCCGCCCGGTCGGAGCACAGGCTCGACCCCTTGGTCGCGCGCGAGCTCGACCTGCTCGAGCAGAGCTTCGCGCCGAATCAGGTCGATGCCGACCTGCGGCGAGAGATCGTCGAGCTGCAGGGCGACATCGAGTCGCGCTTCGCCCGTCACCGCGGCACGATCGACGGCGAGTCGGTCGACGACAACGAGCTTCTCGAGGTGCTGCGGACGAGCGACGACACCGCGCGACGTACGGCGGCGTGGGTGGCGTCCAAGAGCGTGGGCGAAGAGATCGCCGGCGACATGCGCAAGCTCGTTCGGCTCCGCAACCGGGCCGCCCGATCGCTCGGCTACCGCGACCACTTCGCGCTGACGCTCGCGACGACCGACTTCGACGAAGGTCTCCTGTTCGCCACGCTTGCCGAGGTCGACCAGATCACGTCGACGCCGTTTCGAACGCTGAAGGCGGAGCTCGACGAGCAGCTCGCGCATCGCTTCCGGGTCCCGGTCGACGCCTTGCGTCCCTGGCACTACGACGACCCGTTCTTCCAGGACGCTCCGAGCGCGATCGGCGTCGACCTCGATCCCCACCTACGCGAGGCCGATCTCGAGGAGCTGACCGTTCGGACGTTCGAGGCGATGGGTCTCGACATTCGCAACGTCGTGGCCCGCAGCGACCTCGTCCCGCGCGCGGGCAAGGTACAACACGCGTTCTGCATCGACGTCGACCGCGGTGGCGACGTACGCGTCCTCAGCAACAACACCGCGAGCGCGCGCTGGGCCGAGACGATGCTGCACGAATTCGGGCACGCGGCGTACTTCGACGGCGTCGGGCGCGACCTTCCGTGGCTCTTGCGGACGATGCATTTCTGTCTCACGGAAGGCGTCGCGATGCGGTGCGGCCGTCTCGTCAACGACCCCGAATGGCTGCGCCGGGTCGCTGACGTTCCGGCCACCACGGTCGCCGATCTCGCGCCCCAACTTCGCGCGGCAAGCCGGGCGCAACTGCTCGTCTTCGCTCGGTGGGTCCTCGTGATGACGCATTTCGAGCGCGGCCTTTACGCACAACCCGACGGCGACCACGATGACCGCTGGTGGGACCTCGTCGAGCGTTTCCAGCTCGTGCAACGGCCGGATGGACGGCACGCCCCTGACTGGGCCGCGAAGATCCACATTGCCGCCGCGCCCGTCTATTACCACAATTACCTGTTCGGCGAGATGATCGCATCACAGCTCGCGGCGTCGCTCGGTGGACTCGTCGAGAACGACCGCGCCGGCCGCGCGCTCGGAACGCGCGTCTTCGCTCCCGGCGCGACGCAGCGTTGGGATCACCTCATCGAGCAGGCGACAGGTTCGGCGCTCACGCCCGCGGTACTCGCGCGCGAGCTCGCGAGCTGAGCCGAGCTCACGCGCGATGTGCGACACGCTGTGCGTTCGCACGAGCGGCGCAATGTTGTTCGCGAAGAATTCCGACCGACATCCCGACGAAGCGCAGGTGGTCGAGTGGCACGTCCGGCGCGCGGCCGGCGCGGCGCTTCGTACGCAATACCTCACCACAGCCGACCCCGGCGCCCACGCATTCCTCGGTTCGCGACCGACGTGGTTGTGGGGCGTCGAGCACGGGGTCAACGAACACGGCGTCGCGATCGGGAACGAAAAGATCTGGACCGTCGACCGCCCGCGTGAACAACCTCGCGCGCTGCTGGGGATGGATCTGGTCCGGCTCGGCTTGGAGCGAGCTCGCTCGGCCGAGGAAGCGCTTACGGTCCTCACGACGCTGCTGGAGCGCCACGGACAGGGCGGATCGGGCGAGCCCCATCGCGACGAGCCGTATTTCTCCTCCTTCCTCTTGGCGGATCCCGATGCTGGTTTCGTCCTCGAAACAAGCAATCGCACGTGGGCGGCGCGACCGATCGGCGGCGGCGCGGCGATCTCGAATCGGGTCAGCCTCACCACCGATTGGACACGCGCGTCGTCGAATATCGCGACCGATGTCGACTTCGACACGTATCGCCGGCCGCGCATGCCGACGGCCATCGCCGATCATCGCCTCGAGCTGACGTCCGCCACTGTCGCGCGCGGCAGCGCGACGACGGTCGTCGATGTCGCCCGTACCCTGCGGAGTCACGGCGAGGGCCGGAGCGCGGATGAGCTGCCGGATGACATCGGACCCGACGGGAACGGCTTCACCGTGTGCATGCACCGGCGCGAGTCGCACTCGCAAACCACCGCGTCGATGATCGCCGAGCTCCGCGCGGCGACGCCGCCGCGCGCCTGGGTGTGCCTCGGCAATCCTTGCTCCAGCGTGTACGTGCCCTGCTTTCCGCCGGCGATCGCACCCGAGCTCGCCGAGCAGGACCAGTGGCGACGCTTCAGCCGGCTGCGCGAACGGGTCGAGGCATTACCGGAGCAGCTGGCCGACGTGCGGGCCGGGTTGGCCATCGTCGAGGCCGAGCTCTGGGCGGAGGCTGACGCGGCCTTCGCCTCCGGCGAACGATCGCGACTCGATGCCTTCGCGTTGACGGCCTTCGCGCCGGTCGACGCGGTGCTGCATCGACTCGGCGTATAGCAACCCACTACGGTCGCCGAACCGTGCGGACGAGCGGAGCCACGGAGGGCGCAGCGAGGGAGCCATGTGACGTGCGGACGCGAGGGAGCCATGCAGTTCAACCTGGCGGATCTGCTCGAGCGGGTTGCCGACACGGTGCCGGATCATCTCGCTCTCGTATGCGCAGAGCGCCGGCTGACCTACGCGGAGCTCGACGCCCGGGCGAACCGGCTCGCGCACGTTCTCGCGGCACGTGGCGTGGGCGTTGGCGATCATGTGGCGCTGTATCTCTACAACTCGACCGAGTACCTCGAAGGAATGCTCGCCGCGTTCAAGCTCCGAGCGGTGCCGATCAACGTGAACTACCGCTACGTCGAAGACGAGTTGCGTTATCTCCTCGACGATGCCGAAGCGGTCGCGGTCATCTTTCATCGTGAGTTCGCGTCAAAGCTCGAGGCGATCCGTGCGCGTTTGCCCCACCTTCTCACCTTCATCGCAGTTGACGACGGCATCGCAGTTGACAACGGCAAGGTTCATCCCGGCGCCACGGTCCCGTCGGACGACTACGAGCGCACGCTGGCGGCGGCTTCGCCGGCCCGCGACTTCGCGCCGCGCTCTCCCGACGACCTGTACCTCCTCTACACCGGCGGCACCACCGGCCTGCCGAAGGGGGTGATGTGGCGGCACGTCGACCTCTTCTTCGGCGCGATGGCCGGCGCCGGCGGCGGCGGCGTACCGATCGGTACCCCGGAGGAGATCGCGGATCGGTGTCGCGAGGCACGCACGCGCTGCGTCCCGATCTGCCCCTTCATGCACGGTACGGCGCATTGGATGGCGTTCAGCACGCTGTTCATGGGCGGGACCGTCATCATCCCCGCCGACCACCACTTCGACCCCATCGCCGTCTGGCGACTCATCGCACGGGAACAAGCGAACTACATCGTCATCGTCGGCGACGCATTCGCGCGGCCGTTGCTCGACGCGTTGAGCTCGCCCGAGGGTCGCACGCTCGACGTCTCGCGCCTGCACGTGGTGTTGTCGGGCGGCGCGATCCTCTCACCGTCCCTCAAGCGCGCGTTCGTCGACCGTCTGCCGGCGCTGCTCGTCGTCGACGGATACGGCGCCTCGGAGACCGGCGGACAGGGGCAGTCGATCGTGGTGGCCGGCGGCGACGTTCCCACCGCGCTGCGCTTTCGGGTCGGCGCCGACACGCAGGTGCTAGGACCTGACCTCCGACCGGTCGGCGTCGGCGTCGTCGGACGGCTCGCTCGGCGCGGCAACATCCCCCTCGGCTACTACAACGACCAAACCAAGACCGCAGAGACCTTTCCGGTCGTCGACGGTGTGCGCTGGGCGGTGCCGGGCGATCATGCGGTCGTC
This sequence comes from Actinomycetota bacterium, assembly GCA_030839005.1. Lineage (GTDB taxonomy): Bacteria > Actinomycetota > Acidimicrobiia > IMCC26256 > PALSA-610 > PALSA-610. The sequence goes on from JAUZEM010000587.1 coordinate 9,426, forward strand.
GAGACCGACGGTTCGATCACATTGCTCGGTCGAGGTTCGCTGTCGATCAACACCGGCGGCGAGAAGGTGTACCCCGAGGAGGTGGAATCCGTGCTGAAAGAACATGCCGACGTGTTCGACGCGGTGGTAGTCGGCGTTCCCGACGAGCGCTTCGGCGAGCGGGTCGTGGCGATCGTGCAGCCGCGCGCCGGCGCGGCGCCTCGGCTCGATGCGCTTCGGCAGCACAGCCGCGTCCATCTGGCCGGTTACAAGATCCCGCGGGAGGTGGTGCTGGTCGACACGATCGAACGCTCCCCTTCCGGTAAGCCGGACTACAGGTGGGCCCGGGCCGCGGCGAACTTCACGCCGGGTACGGTCGAAAGATGACGAAGAATCGTCTGGCCGGGGAAACGAGCCCGTACCTCCGCCAGCACGCCGAGAATCCGGTCGAATGGATGCCGTGGGGTGACGAGGCGTTCACGCTCGCCCGCTCGCGAGACGTTCCCGTGTTCTTGTCGGTCGGCTACTCGTCGTGTCATTGGTGCCACGTAATGGCACACGAGTCGTTCGAGGACGACGCCACCGCGGCCGTGATGAACGCGCGCTTCGTGAACGTGAAGGTCGACCGCGAGGAGCGCCCCGACGTCGACGCGATCTACATGCAGTCAGTGCAAGCGCTCACCGGACGGGGCGGATGGCCCATGAGCGTCTGGTGCACACCGGAGGGCCGTCCGTTCTACGCGGGCACGTACTTCCCCGACTCTGATCGCCACGGCATGCCGTCGTTTCGGCGCGTGTGCGAGGCGGTGTCGGACGCGTGGCGCGAACGACGAGAAGAAGTGGTCGCGCAGAGCGAGCAGCTCACCGCCGCACTGGCGGACGAGGTGTTGCGGCCCGGCGCCGACCGCGACCGCGAGCTCGGACCCGACATCCTCGAACGCGCGTATGCCGGAATTCGTTCGCAGTTCGAGCCGCGCTTCGGCGGGTTCGGTCGTGCGCCGAAATTCCCGCAGGCGATGACGATCGACTTCCTGTGTCGAGCGTATCTGCGC
>JAUZEM010000086.1 GCA_030839005.1 Actinomycetota bacterium
GAGATCCGTCCGGAGCTCGGCGGTTCGGAGTGGGCCGCGGTCGTGCACGGTCTCGACGGCGGGATGCCGCCGGCCGCCGACCTCGATCGGGCGCGCGCCGTCCACGAGCTCGTGGCATCGCTCGTGCGCGAGGGTTCGGTCGCGGGCGTGCACGATGTGAGCGACGGCGGTCTCGCCGTGGCACTGGCGGAAATGGCGATCGCCGGCGAGGTGGGGATCCGGGTCGAGCTGAACTTCGACGGTTGCACCCCGGCCGAGGGGTGCTTCGCCGAGCCGGCGTCCGTGGTGGTCTGCGCGGTCAACCCGCACGAGACTGCCGCGGTTTGCGGCGCGGCCGCGGCCGCGGGGGTGCGTGCTCGAGTCGTCGGCGTCGCGACCGGCGAGCGCCTGATCGCGAAGGGTGTGTTCGACGTGGCGCTCGCCGACGCTTCCCACGCCTGGCGCGACGCCATCCCCGCCCTGATGTCCGGCGAACGCTGAGTCGGGTCGGCTCAGAGCAGGCCGTGGGCCTCGAGCCAGGCGACCACCTCGGCGGCCGACTCGTCCGGTGTTCGGCCGGTCGTCTCGAGCGCGATCTCGGGCGACAGCGGTGCCTCGTACGGATCGGAGACGCCGGTGAACTCCGGGATCTCGCCGGCGCGCGCCCGTGCGTAGAGCCCCTTCACGTCGCGCGTCTCGCATTCCTCGAGCGGCGTCGCCACGTGGATTTCGACGAAGCGAGAGGTCCAGCCCCGCACCTCGTCACGAATCGCGCGGTAGGGCGAGATCGCCGCGGTCACCGACACGACTCCGTTGCGGGCCAACACCGACGCGACCCATCCGATGCGGCGGATGTTCTCGTCGCGGTCGGCTTTCGAGAAGCCGAGCCCCTTCGACAGGTGTTCGCGCACCTCGTCGCCGTCGAGCAGCTCGACCTTGCGGCCCCGGGCCCGCAGCTCGTCGACCACGATGTTCGCGATCGTGCTCTTGCCCGCTCCCGAGAGGCCGGTGAACCACAGACAGCAACCCGGCAGCTCCATGGCGGCGCAGGTTACGGGAAGCACACCCCACGTCACGACGTTGAACCCGAAGTCTGGCGAACCCTCGTGGGATAATGGTGACCTTGGACGCAGATCTTTCGGGCCCCAAAGACGCGTGCGGAGTGTTCGGCGTGTACGCGCCGGGCCAACCCGTCGCCCACCTCTCGTACCTCGGCCTCTACGCCTTGCAACACCGCGGGCAGGAGTCGGCCGGCATCGCCGTGAGTGACGGCGAGACGATCACTGTCGTCAAGGACATGGGCCTCGTGACGCAGGTGTTCGACGAGCGCCGGCTCGCACCGCTCGAAGGCCATCTGACGATCGGTCACGTCCGCTACTCCACGACCGGTTCGAGCACGTGGCGCAACGCGCAGCCCGTGTACCGCTCGGTCGCCGACGCCGGCTTCGCGCTCGGACACAACGGCAACCTGACGAACACCGAGGCGCTCTCGAACGACCTCGGGATGTTGCCGGGCGTGCTGACCTCGGACAGCGAGCTCATCGGCGAGCTTCTCGTGCACGAGTACGGCGACGAGCTGCGCTCCGACGGTCGCGACCTCGAGCACGCGCTGGAGAAGGTCCTGCCCCGGCTCGCGGGCGCGTTCTCGCTCGTGCTGATGGACGAGGCGCATCTCTTCGGTGTGCGCGACGCGCACGGCTTCCGCCCGCTCGTGCTCGGTAAGACCGAAGGCGGGTGGGTGCTGGCGAGCGAGACGGCGGCGCTCGACCTCGTCGACGCGCACTACGTCCGCGACGTCGAGCCGGGTGAGATGGTCGCGATCGACGCGGGCGGCGTGCGGTCGATCCGCTTCGCCGAACCCACGCCGAAGCTGTGCCTGTTCGAGTTCGTCTATATCGCGCGTCCCGACACGCAGCTGTACGGCCACAGCGTGCACGCGGCACGACAGCGGATGGGAGAGGCGCTCGCGCGCCAGGCGCCCGCCAAGGCCGACATGGTGATGCCGGTTCCCGAATCGGGCGTGCCGGCCGCCCAGGGATTCGCTCGGGCGGCGGGGATTCCCTACGGCGACGGGTTCGTCAAGAACCGTTATGTCGGGCGCACGTTCATCCAGCCGAGCCAGAAGCAACGCGGCACCGATGTCCGGCTCAAGCTGAACCCGTTGCGCGACAACATCAAGGGCAAGCGCCTCGTCGTCGTCGACGACTCGATCGTGCGCGGCACCACGACCCGTCAGATCATCGCGTTGCTGCGAGAAGCGGGAGCGACCGAGGTGCATTTCCGGGTGTCGTCGCCGCCGTACCGGTGGCCGTGCTTCTACGGTCTCGATACCGGCAAGCGTTCCGACCTGCTCGCGGCCGACATGGAGGTCGGCGAGATCGCGTTGTATCTCGGCGTCGACTCGCTCGCCTACCTCGACCTCGATCATCTCGTTGCCGCCACCGATTCGCCGCGGGAGTCCTTCTGCACCGCGTGCTTCACGGGCGACTACCCCGTTGCGGTGCCGGAGTACGACACCAAGCTCGTGCTCGAGGACGCGTCGCGCACGATTCACGTCTCGGGCCACGTTTCGGGGACGATTCCGAGCTCCGCCGAACGAGCGTGAATCCGTCCGAGCGGAAACTGACCTACTCGGACGCGGGGGTCGACATCACCGCGGGCGAGAAGGCGGTCGAGCTCATCAAGGCGCTCGTCCGGTCGACGTTCCGGCCCGAGGTCGTCGGCGACGTCGGTGGGTTCGGCGGGCTCTTCGCGGTCGACTGGAAGCGCTTCCGCGATCCGTTGCTGGTCTCGTCGACCGACGGCGTCGGCACGAAGTCGCTCGTCGCCCGGCTCGCGAACCGTCGCAACACGATCGGTATCGACTGCGTCGCGATGTCGGTCGACGACATCGCCGCGCAGGGCGCGGAGCCGTTGTTCTTCCTCGACTACATCTCGATCGGCAAACTCGTGCCCGAGGAGATCGACGAGATCGTCTCGGGGGTAGCCGAGGGCTGCCGGCGCGCCAAATGCGCGCTGCTCGGCGGTGAGATGTCGGAGCATCCGGGCGTGATGGAGCCGGGCGAGTTCGACCTGGTCGGCTTCGCGGTCGGCGTGGTCGAACGCTCCGAGGTATTGCCGCGCGACGTGGGGCCCGGAGATCGCATCGTCGGGTTCGCGAGCCCGGGATTGCGCTGCAACGGCTATTCACTCGCGCGCGCGGCGCTGCTCGACCGCGCCGGGATGGCGCTGGCCGAGCCGGCGTGGCCGGGCGCGCACCACTCGCTCGCCGACGTGCTGCTCGAGCCGAGCGTGATCTACGCGCCCGCGATGCTGGAGCTCGCCCGGCGAGTTCCCGTGCACGCGTTCGCGCACGTCACGGGCGGCGGCATCCCGGGCAACCTGGTGCGGGTGCTCCCGGACCGCTGCGACGGCGTGGTGTGGCGGGGCACCTGGGACGAGCCGCGCATCTTCGCCGAGATCGAGCGGGCGGGCGATGTCCCCGACCTCGAGATGCGCAGCGTCTTCAACCTGGGCGTCGGCATGCTCGCGGTCATCTCGGGCGACGAAGGAGAGCAGGCCCTCGACGTGGTTCGCTCCGAGGGTCACGACGCGTGGATCGTCGGCGAGGTGGTCGAGGGCCGGGGCCGGGTACGCGTAGAAACCCGCTGATCCGCCCGGTAACTCCCCGCAGGCGTCCTCGGTAACTGGTACGCCCGCGTCTTTTTGAACTATTTGTACGATCCATGCCGGTTGTCCTATAATGACGGGGACGACCTTTGCGACCGGCGACGACGTAGTTCCGCGGAATTCATCACGGACGCACAGATCGTGCCGATAGGTGTATAGACGACACACCTGAGTGCGAAGGGCGACGAAGCGGCCGCAGCGCCGAGTCCGAGCTCCTCCCATGTGCGGTATCTCACAGGCAAGTGAGACGGATTTTTTCGATTACCAAGGCGGAGGCCATGGAAGCTCACGACGACGAAACCCTTTTGACCCCCTCGGAAGTCGCGGCGATGTTCCGCGTCAATCCCAAGACGGTGACTCGCTGGGCGCGCGCCGGCAAGATCTCGGCGATCCGTACGCTCGGAGGGCACCGGCGCTTCCGCGCGAGCGAGATCCGGAGCTTCCTCGAAGACGTCGAAGAGTCCGACCGCCTCTGACGAAGGACGCGTCCGGAGGCGACACACCTCCGGAGCGCGGGGCCCGGGTCTTTACGCCTGCGTTCCTGCGGTCAGTGGGGCGGCGTACATCGGGTTGCCGATGAAGTTGCCGCTTTCGTGCTCGTTGTACGTTCCGTAGTAGCGCGCGGTCGCGGAGGCGTTCTTGATCTGGTTGTTGGTCACGGCCGTGTTGGCAGTCTTGGCGAACGTGGCGAGCATCATGCACTGGCCCGCCTGGACGGGTTGCACGTTGTGGTCGATCACGATTCCGTCGATGCCCCACAGGCGCAGGACTTCGTGGCCGGGATTGGTGCACGAGCTGTTCCCGATGCCGGTATCGGAAACGTTGTTGACGAACTCGTAGTGATGGCGGCGGAACGTCGACGGGTCGTCCGCGTTGATGTTCGTGATGTCGGCGATGCTGTCGACCGTCAGCGGGGTGCCGGTCAAGGTGTTGTCGCGGAAGTAGATGCCGTCGATGACCGGGTTCGCGCTTTCGTAGTTGTGGTTCGCGAACAGGTTGTTGCCGTGCGGCCCAAAGGTGTTGTGCTCGAAATGGATGTCGTTCAGCGTCGCGCCCGACGAGTTGGGCTCGATGTCGACCGCGCTGCGTGACGAGTATCGGATCACGTTGTCATGG
>JAUZEM010000211.1 GCA_030839005.1 Actinomycetota bacterium
ACGACTCGGCGATCGGCGCCGGCCCATCATGCCCGCGCCGGGACGCTCATGCGAGGGGCGCAGAGGTGACGCGCGATTGACGCGTGGTCAGGCGCATCGTCGAGTCGCACGACGACACCGACATCCGGAGGCGCTCCTATGAGGACCATCATGATCTTTCACGAGGTCGACGACGTCGACCACTGGCTGAAGTCGCCGAAGCGTCGAGAGTTCTTCGGCCCGCTCGGCATCACCACTCGTACGTTCGTCGACCCGGAGCAGTCGAACCGCGTCGGGCTGATCGTGGAAGTCCCGAGCATGGAGCTGTACCAGGAGGCGATGGGCTCGCCGGGCGCGGCCGCAGCAATGGAGTACGACGGCGTGCGCCCTGAGACGCTGCAGGTCCTTACCGAGGGTTGACCCCGGCGAGCGCGTCGATCTTCGGTGCCCAACTCCGAAACCCGCCCGTCCGGCACAGATCCGATGCTTCGCCGAGCCACGCTTCACATTCGCGATCGAGCTTGCCGTTCATGCGATACCGCGCTTGCGCGAGCGCGAACAACGTGGTGGCACGGTGGTACTTCCAGCCGAACGCGGTCGCCGTGTCGAGCGCGGCGAGCAGGTACTCCTCCGCGACCTCGTGCTTGCCGAGTAGCGACGCAAGTTTGCCCGCATACGCGGCGACAGGGCCCTGGCTCGTAGCGCCGTTGAACGCCACTTCGGTCGCGAAGGGCTCGATGAGCGGAAGCAGGTGCGCCGCGGCCTCCGCATCGCCGAGGTCGATCGCGAGCACCGCGTAACCGATCACCGATGTTATCCAGACGTTGTCGACCGAGATCTCGCTGAAGCGGGTCGACAGTCCTTCACTCAGGATGTCGCGTGCGACGTCGTCACGACCGACCGCGGCGCAGATGATGCCATAGGCGAGCTTGAAGGGGAGGACGCCGGGGCTATCGCGTGCGGCCTGTTCGACGAGAGGGAGCAGCTCTTCGTGACGGCCGGCGAACGAGCCGATGACGAAGACCTGGCCCGCGAAAAAAGTGAAGGCGTCGGGTGCGGCGATCTGCATGCCGAGATCCAGGTTCGCCGTGGCGAGAGCTTCGGCCTCGTCGAGCCGGCCGGCCATCGTCGCGTCGAACGTGTCGTAGAGACCGGCCGTCCAGCGCAAACGCGGTTCGGCGATCGCGTGTGCGATCGCCCGGAGACCGGCGAGGCTGCGCGCCGCGACGGCATGATCTGCCGACTGCACCGCCATGTTGTACGCCGAGAGGTGCGCGCTGAATTCGAGCCGCGGGTCACCGGTGCTCTCGGCGGCGCGGATCGCCCGCGCCGCGACGCGCGAACGCAACTCACGGTGTCCCGCTCCCCACAGCGCGTACAGCACCGCCGGTGCGACCTGCGCGAGCAGTGTCGGGTCGCCGTGCTCGGTAGCGAGATCGAGCGCCTCGTGCGCCGCGGCCAAACGCCGGGCGGAATCGGGCGTGTACATGAGGCTCCGCGCCAGCAGCGCACGCAGGCGCGCATACGTCGCAATGTCAGCCGGGTCGGTGACCGCGAGCGCCGCTTCGACCGTGGCGAGGTACTCCGGCGCGCCGTTGTCGAGACGCATGAACCCGCGGTCGGCCGCGAATGCGGCGCGTACCAGCGCCTCGCGCGCGCCGCTGCGTTGCGCGAGGCGCGCGCCTTCTTCGAGGGTCGCGAGCGCCTGCGTGTCGCCGGCCCGGTGCTGCGCATCTCCGAGGCGAACCAACAAGTCGGCGCGCGCGGCTGCGGGCCGATCGAGCGCGATCGCGATGTCGAGCGCGACCCGGTAGTGACGTGCGGCCTCGGTGGGTGCGAGGTGATCGAGCGCCTGATCGCCGGCCCGGGTGAACCAGTGTTGCGCCTCGGCCGGACGACCGGCGAGCACGCAGTGTCGCGCGAGCTGGACGACCACGTTCGGGGGCAACTCCTCGACGCTCTTTTCCAACGCGTGTGCCGCGAGCCCGTGTAGGCGAGCGCGCCGGGAACTTCCAACATCGGAGTACAGCGCGTTCGCGACGAGCGCGTGCACGAAGCGCAGAGACCGCCGGGCTGAGCCGGCGTCGATCAGGAGACCACCCCGCGCCGCGGCATCGAGCGTGCCGATCACGACCGATTCGGGCAACCCGACCATGTCGAGCAGCACGTCTTCGTAGAAGTCCACTCCGAGCACCGATGCCGCCGTGAGCACTTCGGTCGCATCTTCACCGATGGTGTTGACCCGGCTCCAGACGACGTCGCGCAGGCTCGGCGGCACGGTGTCGCGGTCGAAGCCGGCTTCGGTCCAGTGCCGGATCAGTTGCGACGCGAACAGCGGGTTGCCGGCGGTCTGTATTCGCAACGCCTCGACGATCTGCGTCGGCTCTGGGTGGTCGACGATGCTTCTGTTTGCCGACACCAAATCGTGCAGCTCGCTCCCGGCGAGTCCGACCAGTTGCAGCCGGCGTGTCTCCCCCCGATCGAGGTCGGCGAACGCCGTCCGCAGCGCGTCGGACCCATGCTCGCCCGGGTCGCGACTACTCAGGACCAGCAGTACCGGCGCGTCGACCAGCGCACGCGCGAGGTGACGAAGCAGTAGCAGCGCGGTCGGTTCGGCCCACTGGAGATCGTCGAGCATCAAGACCAACGGTCGCGCCACCGCGATCCGACCCAACAAGTCGGATGCCGCCTCGAACGCGAGGAACCGCTCGGTCGCGTCATCGGAGTCGGTTGGTGCAGGCGCCGTCGCGACCCGCGTCGAGAGCGACGGACAGATGCGGAGCAGCTCACCGCCGTGTCGCGCGACGTGTTCGGTCATGATGCTTGCCGGAGCGTGTTCGACGCACGCGGCAAGCACGCTCCGGAACGGCTGGAGGGATGCACCGGTCTCGTCGCATCGTCCGTACGCAGCGGTCGCGCTCCCCGACGAAACGAGCTGCTGAGCGAACTCCGCGAGCAGGGCCGTCTTGCCGATCCCGGCCTCCCCGCCGACCATCACGCAGCGCAGACCCGACGTGGAGACGAGCGTGAGCTCGCTCGCGAGCGCCTCCATCTCGTCGAAACGTCCGACGAACCCGCTCGGGTGCGCAAGCGCGCTTGCGAGTGGGATGTCGACGGCGTGTTTCGACTCGCGAGGTTCGGGCGTGGCACTCGCGAGCGATGGGGACTCGATGCCGTCCCAGCCCGTCGCGACCCGTCGCTCTATGCGCACGACCTCGGGAGACGGATCGGTGCCGAACTCCTCGATCAGGACCGATCGATACTGCTGGAACACGCGCAGCGCGTCGGCCTGCCGTCCGGCGCCGGCGAGCGCGCGGATCAATAGCCCGCGCGGGCGGTCGCGGTACGGATAGCGGGCTATCTGTGATTCGAGCAGAGCGACGGCGTCCCCGGGCCGTCGAGCCTCGATGAACGACTCGGCGAGGTCGTCGGCGGTTCCGGCATGGATCTCGGTGAGCCGCGCGATCTCGCCGTCGGCCCACTCCTCCCCGAGGAACTCTTCGAGTGCGGGGCCGTTCCACTGCTCGAGCGCGAACTGCAGCGCGCGAACTCGATCGTCCGCGTCGGAGGCATCGGCCACGGCCCGACAGAACCGTGACGCATCGACGTCGCCGACGAGCGCGTATCCGGTACTCGCCGTCTCGAGCACGGCGGGGCCGACCGTCGCCCGCACGCGGGACACCGATGTACGCAGCGCACCGGGAGAGATCTCCAGCACATCGGCGAGCCACTCCGAACGCAAACGGCGAGGCGAATGCAACGCCAGGATCGCGAGCAGACGGCGCTGGCTGGTGCTCGGGAGATCGATAAGAGATCCATCGCCTGCTACCAAGTGCACGCCGCCCAGGATCCGCACGCTCGCGATTGTCCGCTCCGGGTCGCCCACGCTGCGCATTGTCGCACTCGTGCCGACCGTGGTGGGCGACGTCGTCACTTGCCGGTGGCTTCCGCGACGATGCGCTTGTCGACCGAGATCGTGAACGACTGAGGCCGGAATCCTGCGAAAATCCTCGGACGTACTTTCACGATCTCGATGTCGTGGATGAGTCCGAAGCAGGTGCCAGATGGCGCTCGATTCTCCAGTCGGGAAACTCGAAGGCTGTCGTCACCGGAACGGTGTACGGGACGGCGAGCGAAGTGGTGTGCCCTCGTGCTCCGGTTGAGTTGACAAGTCGCGGCCGCCTCCTTCGCGGAAGCGCAGATCTTTCCATCTCGGCCGAGGGACGCGCACGCACGGCGCGGTGGGCCAGTAGCCCGGTACGGTTCGTTCGGCGGCATTGCCGGCCGGAGGCTCGGGACGGAGCAGGAACGATGGGCGGAAGCGCAAACCTGACGTATCTCATCACGGGTGCCGCCAGTGGCATCGGTGCGGCGACCGCCGAGCTCCTTGCCGAACGCGGCGATCGCGTTGTGGTCGCGGACATCAACTTCGGGGCGGCCGAAGAGCTCGCGAGCAGGCTTGGGGCGGACACGATCGCGCTCGAGCTCGACATCACGTCGGCGAGCGGTTGGGAGGTGGCGTTGGACGAGACTGTGGCGCGATTCGAGTCCCTCGACGTGCTCATCAACAACGCGGGGATCGTCGAGACCGGCTTCGCGCGCGATGTACCCGTCGATCTCCACCAACGGACGATCTCGACCAACTTCATGGGTCCGCTCACCGGCACGCTCGCCGCGCTCCGGAGATTTCGCGCGCAGGGCCATGGCCATATCGTCACCGTCTGCAGCATGACTTCCTTCCTGCCCTTCCCTGGTCTCGCCAGTTACGCGGCGTCGAAGCACGCGCTGCGCGCCTTCCACCACGCAGTCGCCATCGAAGAACGTCATAGTGCGATCGAGTTCACCATCGTCCACCCCACCGCAACCGAAACCCCGATGCTGGAGCAGGAAGCCCAGGACGAATCGAGCGCGTTCGCGTTCGTTACCGCCTCGGTGAGTGCGTCGTTCGTCGCCGAGACCGTCGTGACGGCCATCGACGACAAGGCGGACGAGGTCTTCATGCCGCCCGAGGGCGCCGACGACATCATCAGACTTGGTGTTCGTCCCGACAAGCTCCTCGCCATCTTTGACCGTGCCGAGCAGTTCGGTAGGGATGCGCAGCGCCGGCGTCGCTCATCCTGAGGCCGCGGCGCGTCGTCCACGACGCTCTGGTTCACTAGCGCTGAGTGTGCGGTTGCGCACACAACCTCACGCCGGGCCACGACGTCGACGTCGACGGTCCAGCCTCGATCCTTGGTCGATCCTGCAAGGGAGAGCGGTGCATTCGGGCGTAGTCGAGGAGCCCCCGGTCACGGGTGCGACGCTATCGGCACGAGAATCGTCACTGAGACGCGCATAGTGCGTGCCCGACATCGGTAGATAAAGCCAGACCCGGCCGGCTCGCGGTCGGAGATGGAGGCGTCCCGCCATGCGTCGAGTGACCCGTGTGACGAGCGTGAGGTGGGTCGGTGTGTCCGCCGCGCTCGTGGCCGCCCTGGTCTTCGCATCGAGCGTCGCGGCGGCGAGCGCGCAGTACCCGGTGCCCTATGTGTTCACCGCCAACGTCGTGGCCGGTGCAACTCAACCCGGGACGCCCCCGCCGGGGTCGAACAACTGGACGTGCCGGCCGAGCAAAGCGCACCCGCGCCCGGTGGTGCTGGTCCACGGTTTGTTCGCCAACATGACCGACAACTGGCAGACGATGTCGCCTTTGCTCGCGAACAACGGCTACTGCGTGTTCGCGCTGACCTATGGCGTCGATCCCGCGGCGGCGCCGCCGTTCGACCAGTTCGGCGGGCTCACGCCGATGGAGCAGAGCGCGGTCGAGCTCTCCAGGTTCGTGAACCGTGTGCTCGTCGCGACAGGCGCACACAAGGTCGACATCGTCGGTCACTCCGAAGGCGCCACGATGCCCGACTACTACATCGAGTACCTCGGCGGCGCCGCGAAGGTCGCGCGCTACGTCGGCATCTCCGGGGTCAAGCACGGCACGACGTTGCATGGGCTCGGCACGTTCGCGACCGCCTACGGCACACTCTTTCCCGGCGCGCCCGACCCGACCGCAGGGTCGTGCGGGTCGTGTCAACAGTTCCTCGTCGGGTCCGACTACATCGCGAAGATCGAGGCGCGCGCGCCCGCGGGCGGGGTCATCTACACGAACCTCGCGACGCGATACGACGAGCTCGTCAGCCCGCACACGAGCAGTTTTCTCAAAGGTCCGAACGTCACGAATGTCACCATGCAGGACCATTGCGCGCTCGACTTCAGCGATCACCTCTCGATCGTGTCGAGCCCGATCACGGGCCGGTACATCCTGAACGCGCTCGACCCCGCCCACGCGCTCCGACCCCCGTGCACACTGGTATTGCCCGCGGTGTGAGCGGGACGCTTACGATCGGTACAGGGCTTTCGGCACCTTTCGCACTGCGAGTGGTTTGATCCCAGGGCGCCCGGGGGCGGGTGCCGAGTGTGAGATTCTCCCTTGGGCTTGAAGGTTCGGGATGTTTCGACCGATGAAAATGGGTGGACCCGCAGCCCCACTCCACTCGGACGAGCGAAGCCCCGGAAGTCGCAGACGCGACGAGCGCCGGGCAGCGGCAGGACGCGCACGACGAGGTTGGTGAGATCGGAGCACGCGTCGGCGAGATCGTCGCGACGTCTCGAGCCGCGACGTTCCCGCCCGGGCAGGATCCTCAGGCCGAGGAAGCTTCGAAGCACATCTTGCTCGGCCCGGCGCTGGCGACTCCGGAGGGGTTCGGGTCGCGATTGGGAAGGATGTTGATCGAGCGTCACCTCATTACAAAAGAGGAACTCGATCGCGCGCTCCTACGTCAGAGCAAGACGGGTGAACGCTTGGGTGAGGCGCTCGTCGCCATGGACGCGGTTTCGAGCAACGACGTCGCCCAGGTACTTGCCCAACATCTCCGGCTACCGTTCGTCGACCTCGGAGATGGCGTCTCCGACCGGACCGTCGTCGGGGTTATTTCCCCAGAGATCGCCCGCCGCTACGTCGCCCTCCCCGTCGCCCGGTGGGGCAACCGGATCGTGATCGCGATGGCGAACCCGAACGACGCGGACATGGTCGACGAGCTACGACTGCTCGTCAAGGCACCGGTCGTCGTCGCAGTCACCGATCCGGTCGCATTGCGCAAAATGATCGCGGCGGTCTACGGCAATCGCACGACCTCCGCCGACGACGCCCCCGCCGCGCCGGCTTCTGAGCCCGCGGCCGCCGTCGCGTTCACCTGCCCCGGCTGTCAGCAACAGCTGACGTTGCGCGCCGCGCCGTGGGTCATGACCGAGCTCAACCGTGACCCGGGCCGCTACTACGTGTGGGAACGAGAGCCGGGAGACGCAAAACCGGCCCACGTCTGCGGTCGCATCTAGCCCGCCCGCCGTTGCATGCGCCCCGACCCTCAGACGCTGCCGCCGAGCCGTCGAGCCGCCGGTGACGCGCCACGTGCGGTCGACGTGCTCCAGGGGATGACCTCGGTCGCTTGCACCAGCCGGGCCGAGTTCGACGTGGTCCGGTCCTCGCCGTCATTTCTTCACCATCGAGCCGTAGTGGAATCCCTCGCCACGAGGCGGGCGAACGCGGAGGCGTTCGTGGTCGACGGCTACTGCTTGGCGTGTGATCGCGCGACGTCATTTCGATCGCATCGCCGCGCGTCCGAGGCGGGCACGCCGTGGATCGGCTGGCGCGAGGGCCTTCGATGCGACGCCTGCGGAATGAACAGCCGCAAGCGCGCAATGTGCTGGTTCATCGCCCAGACGATGCGGACGTTGCGACCGGCCGAGGTCTATGTGACCGAGCAAATGACGACGCTCTACCGGTGGTTGGCCGAACGCTTCGACGGAACACTCGTCGGCAGCGAGTACGTCGGAGCCGGCACGCCGGCCGGCGAAGTACGCGAGGGAGTACGTCACGAGGACGTGGAGTCGCTCTCGTTCCCCGCCGAACGGTTCGATCTCGTCGTAAGCCTCGACGTCCTCGCGCACGTGAACCGGCCCGTCCGCGCGGTCGAAGAGCTGCGACGCGTCCTTCGGCCCGGAGGTCAGCTCCTGTTCACCGTGCCCTTCGTGCCGGAGTACGCCTGCAACGTCACGCGGGCGCATGCCGTCGGTGACGAGATCGTGCACTTCGAGAAGCCCGTGCACTACGGCGATCCCGTGGCGAGCGACGGCTCCCTCGTCTTCACGGATTTTGGGTGGGAGTTTTTCGAGCAGCTCTCCGACACGTTCGGCTCAGTGGAGATCGAGCTGTTCCACAGCTGGCAATACGGCCACCTGGGCTCCAATCTCTTCTTCTTCCGGTGCAGGCCGTGAGCGCGGCGAGGGCCTGGTCGGACGAGCTCGGTGCGATGCTCGCCGTGCCGTGCGGTGACCGCGAGGCATTCGACGCGCTGCGGTCGGCTCCGGTCTTCGTTCATCACCGTGAGCTCTTGAAGCACATCACGAACACCCGAGCCGGCGACGACCTCATCTCCGTCGACGGATTCTGTTGGGCGTGTAACCGGACCTCGATGTTTCACCTCAACCGCAGACCCATGTTCCGCTCCGAGAGTCCCGTTGCGAACTGGCGTGACGGCCTGTATTGCGAGCGATGCGGGATGAGCAACCGCGTCCGGTCGATGTGCTGGTTCACCGATGACGCGATGCGCGGCCGTCGAAGGCCGATGATCTACGCGACGGAGCGGAAGACCGCCTTCTACGAGTGGTTGGCGGGGCGCTACGGCGACAGTACCGTCGGCAGCGAGTTCCTCGGTGAGGATGTCGCGCCCGGAACCGTCGCGAACGGAGTTCGCCACGAGAACGTGGAGGAGCTTTCCTTCTCCGACGCGGTGTTCGACGTAATCGTGAGCATGGACGTCCTCGAACACGTGAACGAGCCGCGACGTGCGATCCATCAGCTGCGGCGCGTCCTCAAGCCCGGCGGCGCGCTCCTCCTCTCGGTGCCGTTCGTGAACGACGCGTCGAGGAACATCCGCCGGGCCGAGTTGCGCTCCGGGACGGTCGTGCACCACGAGCCGCCCATGTACCACGGCTACCCACCGCCCGGCCAAGGCTGGCTGGTCTTCTGGGACTACGGCTGGGAGCTCGTCGACGACCTTCGCGGCGAATTCGACTCAGTCGAGCTCGTTCTCTACCAGAGCTGCCAGTACGGCAACCTCGGCCCGAATCTCTCTTTCTTTCGCTGTGGCCGTGCGTGAGGCCGAGTCGTCACGCCGAGTCGTTACGCCGCTATGCCGTAGTAGTCCCGCAGCTCGTGTTGCGCTTCGGGCGTCAACACGTGGTCGCGGGGCACGCGCGGTGCACGCTTGATGTTCGACTTGTTCAGCGGCACGACGAGCCGACCCTCGAGGTCGACGTAGGTTTGGTCGAGCGGTATCAAGTGCTCGCCGCTGAGCATGCCGGTCTTCACGACCGCCCAGCGCGGCCCTGCGGCTCGGTCATCGAAGAGCACGTCAGTTACCTTGCCGACTCTTTCCAGTTGTGCGTCCACGACGGTGTGTCCAGCCAGCGCGACGGGCGCGCTTTCCGCCTCGTACGGCTCATGCGTGAAGGACATGTGAGCTCCCTTCTCGTGTGACAACGCGCGCGCGTACCCGGATAACGCGGCTCGTACGCCGTCCAATTCGACGAAATCCGTGCGATCTGCACGAACGGGCGGTGGACTAGTCCATCGACCGGGTCATCCCGAGATGCGGTAGTTGCCCGAAACGACGGGCACGGAGAAAGACAACAGCGGACATACCGTCGGCGGTGTCGCGGTAAGCGCGTAGCCCGCGATCCGATCGCCCCCGTCGCCGTCGTCGACGACGTTCCAGAGCTCTCCCTTGCCGACCGCGGCAGGATCCTCGGCCCTCACGATCTTGATGCCGATCGTGGCCGTGTTCCCGGCCACGTTGAGGCACGTGACCTCGCCGCGTCGTCGCTGTCCGATATCGGAGGAGCGAACCGTCAACACGCCTTGTGGGTTCGACCCATCTGCGTCGCTGGACGCCTGGATGCGAACCGTGATTCTCGGGAACGGCGGGTCGGCACCGAGGTGCGTGGCGGTGCCTTGCACCGAATCACGATTTGCAGGTGCCGCTGCGGCGCCACCGGGTGCGGCGAGGCAGACGAGCGGTGCGCCGGCAGCGATCAGAATCACGAGTCGTCGCATATCCGCTACACCTCCTTACACCCCGCCGGATCTGGACAACCGCGCGCGGCGTCGGGGCGCTGGCAACGCGCGCCTTCACCATACGGCGCGGCGATTCGCGAGAGAAGCGCGTCGTTCGCAGCGATCAATCCTCGCGCTGTTGCGAAGCGAAGATGGGCCGGTACGCACCCGACGGCGGCATGAGGCACGGGCGAGGATCGTGACGGGCCCAGCGTGCCGGCTCTCCCCGTATGAGCTCCTCGCCGTGCGGCGACCGCTTCACGAGATCCGTGTACGCGTACGCGTCGGCCGGCGCATACGTCTGCAGTAACAAAGGACGGGCGCGGTTCGACCGGTTGGGCGCCGAGCCGTGCACGGTGCGGCAGTTGTGCACCGTGATCGTCCCCGCTCGGCCGATTGGACACGAGGCACGCTCGACACCCGCGGTCGAAAGATCGGCGTCTCCGAGCGCGCCGATCCACGCATTGCCGTCGTACAGATCGAAGAGCGGCCCGTTGTGGCTGCCGGACACGAATCCCACCTCGCCCATTCCCGGCTCGACGTCCTCGAGGAAGACCCCGACCGTGAGCAGGTCGTAGTTGGTGTGCGGCCAGAATTGAATGTCCTGATGCCACTTCACCTCCTCACCACCGCGCGCCGCTTTGAAGTTGAGCTTGGAGTGGTGGAACTTCACGTTTGGACCGAGAAGGTCGACGACGACGTCGACGAGGGGGGAGGCCGATGCAAATGACCAGTACGTCTCGTGCAGATCGGTCGGAGAACTGAGTCGGCGCAGCCGGGGCTCCGACGCCGAGTGCCCGACGTCGAGATCGAAGATCACGTTCGACTCGGTGAGGGAGCGGCTTTGCTCGACGAAGTCGTCAGTGACGGCGCGCAAACGCTCCAACCACCCCACGTCGATCAGCCCCTCCACGGCCACCCACCCATGCTCGTGATAATGCGCACGCTGTGAGGCGGTGAGTACGAGCGCGTTTTGAGCGCAGTGCACCTCACCACGATACGAGATAGCGATCGATCCTCGCACTGTCATCGCCAGTCAAGGCATCGTGCCAGCGGGCCCGTCGCGCGAGTATGGGCGCGTGAGCGCGGGCGACGGCACCGAGCATCTCCCGATCGAATTGGGCCCGGTATCCAACGGCGAGTACGACCCGATTCCGGTGTCGCCGGTGCTGCGGGAGACGGCGCGGCGGACCCGCGAGCTACTCGACCGGCAAGCCCGACGACTGGGCATGTCGCGACGTGAGTTCTTGCGTACGAGCATGGCGACCGCAGCGGCGCTGCTCGTGCTCGACGCGTGCAGCGACGAGGATCGTCGGTCGCGGGGGAAACCCAGCGGTGGCAGGCTGTCGATCCCGGAGGGGACCACGACCGAGCCCAGTGTCGCTCACACCTCTCCGGGTGAATTCGTGATGGATGTTCAGACGCACTTCCTCGATTTCTCCGCGCATCCGGACGCACTCGCTTTTGGTGCCGGGTTCCCCCAGGCGGCCTGCGGTGACGCCGACGGTCGCATGTGTTTCTCGATCGAC
>JAUZEM010000212.1 GCA_030839005.1 Actinomycetota bacterium
TGCGCGCCTGCGCCGCCAGGAACGTTGCGTAAGGCGGATCCTCGTAGGTCGCGACGAGCTCGAGCCCGAGCCGGTCGCGATAGAAGGCGAGCGAGGCCTCGAAGTCGGAGACGGCCAGGATCGCGCCCGCGCGCGTAGCGGGAACCCTCGCCATCAGTTGTGCGTCATGCCTGCATCGGCGACGAGGAGTTGGCCCGTGACCCAGCCGGCCTCCTCCGAAGCAAGGAACGCAACCGAAGGCGCGATGTCAGTCGCCTCGCCGCGGCGCGGGATGCACTGGAGCATCTGGACGAACTCGAAAGCCTCCGCGTGCGGGCTGGCCATCACTCCCTCGGTCGCGGTGAGCCCGGGCGCGACCGAATTGACCGTGATCCCGTACTTGCCGAGCTCGCGGGCAGCCGCGCGCGTGAACGCCCAGACGCCACCTTTGGACGCGACGTAGTGAGCGAGGTTCGGCGTCCCGGCCAGGATCACGTTCGAGGTGACGTTGACGATCCGTCCGTAACCCGCAGCGCGCATCGGCTTCTCGACCGCCTTCATCGTCAGGAACAGCCCGTCGAGATTGACCGACATGATCCGGCGCCAATCGTCGAACGTGACGTCGTCCCACGCCGTGAAGGGGACGATGGCCGCGACGTTTGCGAGCACGTCCACCTTTCCGTGCCGCGAGACGGTCTCGTCGACCATGCGCTGAACGTCTTCAGGCTTCGAGATGTCCGCCTGAACTGCTGTTCCGTCGACGCCCTCAGCCGTTCGCTCGGCACCCTCGCCGTTCACGTCGACCGCGACGACCTTCGCGCCTTCGGCAGCGAGCTTGTCCGCAACCGCCTTGCCGATTCCCTGCGCCGCGCCGGTGACGATCGCGACTCGATCCTGCAGCTTCATCTCTCTGCCTCCTAACCCTCGTAGAAGTCCGGCGCGTGCTTGTAGCCGTTCCAGGCGTCCATGTCGTGCGAGAAGAAGATCTCGGCCTCGTTCTCCGCGGCGACCTGCTTCACGCGCTCGATCGACGCCACGCCCGCGACCGGGTCGTAGTGGAAGCCCGGCTGCACTCCCTTCTCGAGCGCTTCGGCGGTGTAGACGACGTCGAATGCGAAGACCATCGGCCGGCCCGAGTCAGGCGTCACGAGCAGCGAGTAGTGACCGATCGTGTGGCCGGCCGTCTCGAAGAGCCACAGGCCCCGGGCGAGCTCGGTGTCACCGGAGATCGTCCGGAAGGTTGCGCCCTCGTAGTCCCAGGAGCGGTCGGAATAGCCGAAGCGCTCGAACGGCTGGAAGTTCCGCGCCTGCTCCAGTTCCCGCTCGTGCACGACGACCGGTGCGTCCGGCAGGTGCTTGTTGCCACCGACGTGGTCGAAGTGCAGATGCGAGTTCACGAGCGTCGTTACGTCGCCCGGCTCGAAGCCGCAGACGCGGAGCTGAGCCGGGATCGTCTGCTCGGGCGTCTGCTCGGGAAGCTCGAACGGCAGCACCGCGTTCGTGTGCTCCAGATCGAAGCCCGTGTCGAACACGAAGAGGCCGTCGTCGTGCTCGATCAGCAGCCCGTAGGACGGAATCCGCACGGGCGTTCCGCCGCCGATGTTCCACATCAGCTGAGCGTGGTCGATCACGATCGAACCGTTGTCCAGGAAGGAGATCTTCATCTCGGCCGGCCTCCTAGGAGAGCGCCTTGCGGACGCCGACGAGCTTGCGCGCCCGCTCGGCCCGCAGCTGGTCGACCCGTTCGGGCGTGTAGTCGTAGAGGCCCCCGCCGGTCTTCATGCCGAGCTTTCCCTCGGCGGTGCGATCGGTGATCGTCTTCGACACGTCCGTCGAGTTGCAGAGGTCCTGGTTCAGATAGCTACCCACCGCCTGGTAGATGTCGAGCCCGGCCATGTCGAGCAGCTCCATCGGGCCGATCACGGCGAGCTTGTAGCCGATGCCCCAGCGCACGCACCGGTCCATGCCGTCGGCGTCGATGATGCCCCGGTCGACGAGGTCGACCGCCTCGCGCATGATCGCGTACAGGATCCTGTTCTCGACGAAGCCCGGGACTTCTCGCTCGACGACCGCTTCGTAGCCGACGCGCTCGACGAGGGAGACAGCTGCCTCGACGGTCTCTTGGCTCGTCTGCTCGCCCGGGATCACTTCGATCATCGGGATCAGGTGCGGCGGGTTCGACCAGTGCGTTCCGACGACACGCTCCGGGTGTTCGCACCCTTCGGCGATCTTCGTGATCGGGATCCCGGACGTGTTCGAGGCGAGGATCGTGTCGGCAGCGACGTGGCGTTCGAGGCCCTGGAAGACCTCGTGCTTGATCTCGAGCTTCTCGGGCACGGCCTCGAACACGAAGTCGACGTCCGCGAGGGCGTCGCCCAGGTCGGCTGTGTACCGGACCGAGCCTCCGTCGACGCGCGGCGTCTCCAGTTGGTCGAGCACGCCTTCGGCCAGGCCGACGCCGGCCTTCGACCGGTCGAGCGCCTCCTCGCTGACGTCGTACATCGCCACCGCGATGCGCGCACGCGCCAGCACCGCGCCCATTCCCGGTCCCATCGTTCCGGTTCCGATCACCGCGGCGCGTCGCACCGCAGGCCGGCCGTTGGCCGCGTCCTCGGCGGCTGGCTGTTCTACCGTGGCCATTTCCCCTCCTCTTTCAGTGTCTGGATTCGCCGCCAGACCCGTTCCGGGGTCAGCGGCAGCTCTTGCATCGGAACGCCGATGTCGGCCAGTGCGTTCACCACGGCCGCAGGGACTGCGGCGAGGGCGCCCTCTCCACAGCCCTTGGCGCCGTATGGTCCGGGCCCGTCCTCGTTCTCGACGATGACACAGGTCATCTCGTCGGGGAGATCTTCGAAGGTCGGCACGCGGTAATCGAGCAACGTGTCGTTCAACAGCTGGCCGTCCTCGAACACCATCTCCTCGAATAGCGCATTGCCGAGCCCCTGCAGCGTCGCCCCCTCGTCCTGGCGCT